>JAGPCN010000160.1 GCA_018058035.1 Fuscovulum sp. | reverse complement strand
GCCGGATTGCGCGTCAGGATGATCTTGGCGCAGGCCTCATCCTCCAGCAGGTCGGGCAGGATGCGGGGGTCGTGGTCGTGAAAATAGCGAAACCCCGCCATCCCCGGCGTCTGCGCCCGCAGCCGCCGCAACAGCACCCGCGGATCCTGTTCGCGCAGGGCGAGGTCCACGCCGAACATCTCGACCTGGTCCTTCTTGCCGATGAAATGGGGATTGAACACCTCTCCCAGGCAGGAAACGCCGGGCAGGGCGTTCAGGTTCGCCTCGAGGAAGTTGGAGCCCGTGCGCATTTCGGCAAACAGCACGAAGGACGTGAATTTCGGCACGGGATCACTTTACCAGATAGGGGCGGGCGCGGCGGCCGCTGGCCGACGGCAGGTCCGGCCCGGCGGGGAAATCGCCCATCAGCACCGGCTGCATGCCCTGGTTGCGCAGGTTCTGCAGGAACTGGCCAAAGCCCGTCAGGTCGACCATGCGCGGCACCTCGGTCAGGCGGCGCAGGCTGCGGGGGCTGATCTCGTCGACCAGGGTCTGCAGGGGTTCCATCGGGCTTTCGATGAACTCGGCCAGGTTCCAGATGCGGACGCGCGCCTTGACGTTGGGGGCACGCAGGATGGCCAGGAAATCCGATTCCACCTTTTGCAGGCGGGCGGCCTCGGTCCGGATTTCGCCGAAGTTGCGGTTCGACTGGAAAAGCGGAATCGCGAAGGCCCCGGTGATGACGCTGATCTGGGCATTGGGGTCGGCGGCGACGAATTCGGCGATCTTCTGGTTGTCGTTCGGCCCGAACTGAAAGCACTGCCGTTCGCCGCGGGTGTTCCAGATCAGGTTGGTCAGGAAGGACCGCGGGTTGTAGTCGCGCAAGGGCGCGATGTCGGACAGGCAGCCGTTGTAGATGGTGGCGCCGCCGGCGAACTGCACCCGGTCGGAGGCGAAGATGTGGCCGTGAACGCGGGTGCCCGAGACCTTGGACAGCCAGGTGTCGAAATTCTCGAACACGTCGGCGAAGCCTTCGAAGATGCTGTAGGGCGCGGCGGTGCGGCCCTGTTCCCATTCCTTGTTCGGAAAGCGCGACTGCATGTACAGGCCGGCGCGGCCCGTGGTGCGCCGCTCGACGGCCTTGGCGAACAGCCGGTCGATCTTGCCGGGGTTCGGTTCGGCACGGGGTTCCTCGCCCGCGGTGGGCGACAGGAAGGTATCGTAAAGCCGGTTCGCCTCGGGCCAGATCTTGCGGGCGACAAAGCAGTCGGACCGTTTCAAAAGCTGCAGGTGATCGTCATAGAAGATGTGCGGCTTGCCCTGGAAGTCGAACTTGGACAGCGTCAGGGACCGGCTTTCGACACTGGTCGAGACCTGGCGGACCAGCGTCTGGAAATAGCTTTCGTCCGGGATCCAGACCTTGCGGAAGTAGCGGTCATATTCCTCGCGCTCGGGCCCGTCGAGGATGGCGGACAGGGTCTGGCGGGTCAGGCACCACCATTGCGACCCCAGGTGCGGCACGATCCCGGCGGGCATCTTGCGGCGGACGCGGGCAAGGCGCTGCAACTCGACATAGGTGTCGAACAGCCAGCGGTGCTTGCGCCAGGAAAACGGGAAGCGCAGCGTGAAGCGTTCAAAGTTCAGCCCGCCCACCGTCCAGCCCACGTCGGCGGTGGTCACGCTTTCGATGAAGTCGGTGCGGGGGCGTTCATCCAGATAGGCGCGCAACTCCTCGACCGGGCGCAGCGGCAGGCAGGAACCGGAGGCCAGGTAGACATGCCGCACCTGCGGGAAATCGCGCAGCATCAGGCTGGCGGCGGCCTGGGTGGCGGCGACGATCCCCCAGGTGCCCCATTCGCAGGCGTGGCGGGGCGAGAAGCGGATGTTCGGCAGGTCGGCCAGATCGGCGCGCAGCTTTTCGGCCTGCGCGCCGGGCGTGCGCTTGTCGACGTGGATCACCACCGGGCAATCGCGCGTGGCCCAATAGCGCGCGACCTGCGCGGCGCGATCCAGCGCGGTATGCGTCAGCATGACGAAGCCCAGCGTCATGCCCAGTTCCCCTTGGACATCAGGCCCAGGATTTCCAGCTGGCGCCAGTTGATGTACTTTTCGCTCCACTTGCACCAGAGGTCGGGCTGGTCCTTCAACCCCTCGCGGTAGGCGCGGTATTCGTGGCTGTTGGCGTAGTGTTCGCCGCGCGCCATTTCCTCTTCGGCCTTCAGGGCAAAGGTATCCAGGAACTTGGCGTGCAACAGGCAGCCGCTGGCCTTTTCGCCGCCCCATTCGTCGAACACCAGGTTCAGACCGCGCGGCAACAGCATGTGGGTCGAGCTTACATAGGCATAGCTCTTGTGCCAGCGCACCAGCGGGATCTTGTTCAGCGCCGGCGCCCGCTTGGGGTCTTCGGCAAAGAAGGTTCGGGTGCGCGGGCCGCCCTGGATCCACAGGTTGCCAAGGCCCCAGTTGCGGCTGATCGTGTAGTTGCCGCTGTCGAACCATTGCGCGATGTCGAACGGGTTCTGGCCTTCGCGATAGGGCTGCTCGTGGATCGGGCCCTTGGGATACATGTCCAAGAGCATCGAGGCAAAGGTGCGGATCTGGCTGGCATCCAGCCAGTCGGTCAGCGCGCGCAGGGGCCGGGTTTCGCAGAACGGATAGATCAGGAATTCGTCGACATCGACCGTCAGGCACCAGGTGTCGTGGCCATAGCGGCGCAGAAGATGGGTCAGCCAATCCATGCCAAAGCGCGAGCGCTTGTAGCTGGCCCGGGTGGTCCAGACCGACACGTCGGGCTGGCGGGCCAGGTATTCGCGGCTGCCATCGTCGCTGTCGTTGTCGACGATCAGGAAGTGGTCGACGCCAAGGTCGCGGTAGTATTGCAGGAAATAGGGCAGGCGCACCTTTTCGTTGCGCAGGCAGGTGAACAGCAGGATCGGTTCGGGGCGCACCCCGGCCATGCGGTTGGCAACCGGCTTCAGCTCGCGCCGCCGCAGGAAGGCGCGGGCCAGAAGACGCTGCCGCCGGACGCGCAGCCGATATGATTCCATCACGCCCAAGGATGGCACCTGCCATTGATCGACCGGACGGAACGAACCCTAGCGCGCAGGTCTTGCCAAAGCGTTTCCCGCCTTGCCCTGCCCCGCGCCCGATCCAACCGGCCCGCCGACATTGTTTCCCGATCTGCCCTTCGCCTGTTCGAACCTAGATTGTTGCACACGGAAAGTAAACAATTTGGCCTATCTTCCCGGTGGGATAGCCGCAGGGTCACAGCCACCCCCCGCGCGACATCAGGCCCATCGATTCAAGCTGCCGCCAGCCGGTGTAGCGGCGCGAGGCGGCGCAGTGCAGCACCGGGTCCGAGATCAGCCCGTCGTAGTAGGGGCCAAAGCGTTCGGGGTCGGCAAAGTGCTGGCGGCGGGCCTTTTCCTCGGCCGATTTCTCGACGATCGTGTGCAGGAACTTGGTGTGCAGCAACGCGCCCGAGGTCATCTCTCCGCCGGTTTCGTCGAACACCGCGTTCAGCCGGGCGGGCAGGATGCTGTGGGTCGAATTCTCGTAGGCATAGCGCCAGTGCCATTTCACCAGCGGCAGCTTGTTCAGCGTCGGCGCGCGGCGGGGATCGTCGGCAAAGAACATCCGCGCTCGCGGGCCACCCTGAATCCACAAGTTGCGCAGGCGGGGCTGCACCTGAAGGCTGTAGTTGCCGCCGTCGAACCATTGCAGGATCGCGGTCGGGTCCTCTCCGGCGCGGTATTCCTGCGCCGACAGCGGGCCTTCGGGGTAAAGCTCCAGCATCATGGCGGCAAGGGAGTGCGCGCCGGTGCTGTCCAGCCAGCGGGTCAGCGCGGGCAGCGGGCGGGTTTCCCAATGCGGATAGACCAGCAGTTCGTCGGCATCGACGGTCAGGCACCAATGGCCGTGACCGTGCCGCATCAAGAGCCAGTTGGTCCAGTCCAGCCCGTAGCGCGCGGCACGGTAGCTGGCCGCGGTCTGCCACAGCGACACGTCGGGCTGCGCGCGCAGAAGATCGGCGGTGCCGTCGGTGCTGGCGTTGTCGATCACCAGGAACTGCCGCACGCCCAGGCGGCGGTGATGCTCCAGAAAGAACGGCAGGCGCACGGATTCATTCCGGACGCAGAGCACGGCCAAGATGTCGCCGCGGCGGATCTGGCCGGTGCGGTCGGTGACGCGGCGCAGCTCGCGCCGTTTGCGGATGGCGCGGGCCAGCAGGACCCGCCGCCGCATGCGCTGGCGCCAGGCCAGCCACAGCGCGGCCAGGCCGCGACCCTCCGGCGGCAGCTCTGCGATCTGCCAGGCGGGGGGAACGGCGGCCCCCATGGGGCTATTGCGCCGCCTGTCTCTGGGCAACCATGTCGTTCAGGTAGGCCGAGAATTCGCCGCAGAGGTCGGGGCGCGACAGGCCGAAGGCCACGGTGGCCTGCAGGAACCCGGCCTTCGATCCGCAATCATAGCGCTGGCCACGGAAGCGATAGCCGTAGACCCCGGCCTTGCCGCCCACTTCTTCGGCGATGGCGTCAGTCAGCTGGATCTCTCCGCCGGCGCCCTGCTTCATCCGGTTCAGGTTGGTCAGCACCTTGGGCGTCAGGATGTAGCGACCGATCACCGCCAGGTTCGACGGCGCCTCTTCGGCCTTGGGCTTTTCCACCATGCCGCGGGCCCGCACGATCGAGCCCATGTCCTCGGCGATGTCCAGCACGCCATAGGCACTGGCCTTTTCGGGCGCGACCTCCATCGCGGCGACCATGCAGCCGCCGGTCTGGTCATAGGCCTCGACCATCTGCTGAAGGCAGGGCTTTTCGGCGGCGATCACGTCGTCGGGCAGCAGCACGGCAAAGGGTTCGTTGCCGATCAGCCGCCGCGCGCACCAGACGGCATGGCCCAGGCCCATCGGCCGGTTCTGCCGGACATAGGCGATGGCGCCGCTGTCCATGTTGGTGGTCTTGAGCATCTCAAGCAGGTCGGTCTTGCCCTTGCGGCGCAGTTCGCTTTCCAGTTCGGGCGCGTTGTCGAAGTAGTCCTCCAGCGCCGACTTGCCGCGGCTGGTGACAAAGATGAACTCCTTGATCCCGGCGGCGCGCGCCTCGTCGATCGCGTACTGGATCAACGGGCGGTCGACCAGCGTCATGATTTCCTTGGGGATCGACTTGGTGGCGGGAAGGAAGCGCGTTCCCAGCCCTGCGACCGGAAAGACTGCCTTGGTGACCTTTTTCGGTTTCATCTCTGTCTCGTTTCTTCTTTCGCCCGAGTCTTCGGGCCAGCCCCTGATTGTCTACTTTCCAGCGCAATCTGTCGGGAGTGTGTCTGCGATACGGTATTTGTGCCTAAAATGCCATGCAATCAGTGAAGTACACCGGGGAATATTGCCATTGTGGCATCAATCGCCGGCGGCCTGTTGCGCAAGCATCGCTTCGATCACCGCCACATCACTGGGGTTGTTCAGCTCCCAGAACTGGCGGCCGCGGGCCTGAACCTCGACGCACAGCACCGGGCGGTTGTTTTCCAGGAAACGCAACTGCTCCAGCCCCTCCAGCGTTTCCAAGGGGCCGATCGGCCAGGCCGGATAGGCCATCAGCGCGGCCGGGCGGTAGGCGTAAACGCCGACATGGTGAAAGACCGGGGTCGGTTCGTCGGGGCCGTAGTCGCGGCCGGTAAAGGGGATGACCTCTTTCGAGAAATACAGCGCCCGGCCCCCGGCACCAAAGACCGCCGTGGTGCCCCCCACCCGCCCCGCCCGCCGGTCGGCCAGAAAGCCCGCCACCGCGCGCCCGTCGCAGCGCAGGACCGGGGTCGCGATGTCGGCAGCAGGGTCGGCGGCCAGGCCAGCCACCAGATCCTCGACGAACCAGGCCGGCGTCAGCGGCGCATCGCCCTGCAAGTTCACCACCAAGTCAAAGCCGGGCAGCTGCGCCGCCACCTCGGCGCAACGCTCGGTGCCGTTGCGCGCGTCGGACGAGGTCATCACCACCTCGGCGCCAAAGCCGGCGGCGTGATCGGCGATGCGGGCATCGTCGGTGGCCACCACCACCCGGTCGATGCCACGCACGGCCATCGCGGCCTCCCAGCTGCGGCGGATCAGGGTCTTGTCGCCATCGGGGCCACGCAGGGTGACCAGCGGCTTGCCCGGATAGCGGGTGCTGGCATGGCGGGCGGGAATGGCGATCAGGGTCTTCATTTCAGCACCACGCCGGGGGCATGGGCGATGAAGAACGGGTTGTCCCAGCCCGGCTTGCCATAGGCCAGCGGCGTATGGTCATCAAAGCGCACGCAATGCCCGCCGGCACCGCGCAGGACGGCATCGCCGGCGGCGGTGTCCCATTCCATCGTGCGGCCAAGCCGGGGGTAAAGGTCGGCCTCGCCGGTGGCGACCAGACAGAATTTCAGGCTGCTGCCGGCCGACTTGGAATCCTTCACCTGGTAGCGGTTGATATAATCGTCGGTCGCCTGGTCGCGATGCGACTTCGACGCCACCACCATTAGCGCGCCATTGTCGGGCGCTGCCACCCGGATCGGACGCAAGCTGCCGTCGGCCAGGCTTTCCTCGACCGACGCCCCATCCGCCTGCGTGTAGAACAGCCGCTTCTGCGCCGGGGCATAGACCACGCCGCGCAGGGGCACGCCATCCTGCACATAGGCGATGTTCACGGTGAAATCGCCGCGGCGCTGGATGAACTCCTTGGTGCCGTCCAGCGGATCGACGATCAGGAAGGTCTGCGCCGTCAGTGCATGGCTGGCGGCCTGTTCCTCGGTGATCAGCACCACATCGGGAAAGGCCGCCCGCAGCCCGGCCGAGATCAGCGCATCCGCCGCCTCGTCGGCCTCGGTTACCGGGCTGGCGTCGGACTTGGCCTTCACGTCGAAATCCGGCCCGTCATAGACCTGCATGATCCTTTCCCCGGCCTCCAGCGCCAGCTGGCGGATGACGGGAATGAGACGGTCGAAATCCATGATCGCTCCTGCATGCGGGGAGAGTTGCCTTGCGCTCGTGGCGCCCTTATCCTGCGCCGTCAAGGGAACGGCAAGACTTCCCGGCTTGAATGGGCAGTGGCATCAGGCAAAGGATCGGCCATGTTCCGACCGCAGGCAACCCGTCCTTCCCGCATCCGCGGCGGGTTTCAATTCATCGAGCTCGTCTACCACGCGACGATCCGCAACCTGCGCAAGGGCCACGGCAACGCGGTGCTGGGCATGGTGATGAACGTCGTGCAGGCGGTCCTCATCCTGGTGATCTTCATCGTCATGTTCTGGCTGCTGGGGATGAAGGGCAGCGCGCTGCGCGGCGACTTCGTGCTGTATGTCATGTCCGGCGTGTTCATGTTCCTGACCCACACCAAGGCGCTTGGCGCGGTGTCGGGGGCCGACGGGCCGACCTCGCCGATGATGATGCACGCGCCGATGAACCCGATCATCTCGATCCTCGCCGCGGCGCTGGCCTCACTGTACCAGCAGGTCTTCGCCATGGGGGTGATCCTGCTGTTCTATCACACGCTGTGGACGCCGATCACCATCGACGAACCGGTGGGCATGCTGGCGATGCTGGTCTTGTCGTGGTTCTCGGGCGCGGCGATCGGCATGATCTTCATGGCCGCCCGCCCCTGGCAGCCCGAGATCGTGGGCATCCTCTCGATGATTTTCCAGCGCGCCAACATGATCGCCAGCGGCAAGATGTTCGTCGCCAACGCGGCGCCGACGAATATCCGCAACATGTTCGACTGGAACCCTCTGTTCCACACCATCGACCAGGCGCGCGGCTTCATGTTCCTGAACTATGCGCCGCGCTACACCTCGATCGAATACCCGATCAAGGTCTCGCTGATCTGCATCCTGATCGGCCTGATGGCCGAGTTCTACACCCGCAAATACGCCTCGGCGAGTTGGCAGAAACGGCAGTGACGGGGCGGGGCGGCGGGCGATTTCGGTGGCAACGCGCCTGTTCTTCGACAGCCATGACGGGAGGCTGCCTCCTCGGGAAGTCTGCCTGCCGGATCACCGCGACGGAAAAGGCCTCGGGCGGTGAAGCAATTGCGCGGCTGCCGCCGCAAGTCTTTTTCGTTTTCCCCTGGCGTTTGCGCGGGGTGGTGGATGTCGGCTGACGAGGGGCCAGCCCCTCGAACTCCCCGGAGTATTTGGAAAAGAGCAATTGCAGGGGGAAGGCGTTTCCGCAGGCTTGCTCTTTTGGAAATACTCTCTGGGGGTTTGGGGGGCGAAGCGCCCCCAACGCCGAGGAGGAGGCGAAGGCCGACGACGAGAGGAAAGACTTCGCCGTCAGGCGGCAATTGCTTCAGGCCGCCGGACTCACGACACGGCAGGTCAGGTTGATCCGGCCCCCCTGCGGCAGCAAAGAGGAGGATCCGAACCGGATGCGGTCGACGCCATGCCAGGCCAGCCGGGCCGTGCCGCCCATCAGCAGGACATCGCCCGATCGCAGCCAGAAACTTTCGGTGGCCGCGCTGCGTTCGGTTCCGCCGACGCGGAACAAGGCCTCGTCGCCCAGGCTGATCGACAGGACCGGAAAGGAGAAGTCGCCCTCGTCACGGTCCTGGTGCAGGCCCATGCGGGCGCCCTCGCCATAGTGGTTGACCAGGCAGCAATCCGGGTCCCGGTCCAGGCCCGTCGCCTGCCGCCAGATCTGCAGCACGGCCGGCGGGATCGGCGGCCAGGCCGCGCCGGACGGATGGCGCGGTTCGTAGCGATAGCCGCGGCGGTCCGTCATCCAGCCCAGCCGGCCCGCCGCCGTCATCCGCACGCTCATCGGCCGGCCGCCGGGCGTGACCGGCTGCACCAGCGGTGCCGCCCGCGCGACCGCCCGCAGGTCATCCACCAGCGCCTCTTGCGACGGCCGGTCCAGCCAGCCCCGCCACAGCCGGAAGCCCCTGATGTCGACCGCGTCCCTGTCCATCCTGCCGCCTTTCCGCCCGTACCCCGAAAATTCGCCGCAGACTCCTTGCCACGGGCGTTGCAGGCGCAAAATCCCCTGCCTATATACGGCAAGTCCTGCCGCGGGGTCGCCCCCCGGGGCAACCATACCCCAGCCGGGGGTGCCTAAGACACCTGGGCCCGCGGCTGGCAGATCGCCTGATAGAAAGGGATATGCACATGGCCAAAGTCATCGGTATCGACCTCGGCACCACCAACTCCTGCGTCGCCATCATGGACGGCTCCGCCCCCCGGGTCATCGAAAACTCGGAAGGCGCGCGGACCACGCCCTCGATCGTCGGCTTCACCGAAAGCGAACGCCTGGTCGGCCAGCCCGCCAAGCGTCAGGCGGTGACCAACCCCACCAACACCGTCTTTGCCGTCAAGCGCCTGATCGGCCGCCGCCTGGGCGATGCCGAGGTGGAGAAGGACAAGAAGCTGGTCCCCTATTCCATCGTCGACGCCGGCAACGGCGATGCCTGGGTCCAGGTGCGCGGCGAGAAGTACAGCCCCAGCCAGGTTTCGGCCTTCATCCTGCAGAAGATGAAGGAAACCGCCGAAAGCTATCTGGGCGAGCCGGTGACGCAAGCCGTCATCACGGTTCCGGCCTATTTCAACGACGCCCAGCGTCAGGCCACCAAGGACGCCGGCAAGATCGCCGGCCTGGAAGTGCTGCGCATCATCAACGAACCGACCGCGGCCGCGCTGGCCTATGGCCTGGACAAGAAGGAAACCAAGACCATCGCGGTCTATGACCTTGGCGGCGGCACCTTCGACATCACCATCCTGGAAATCGACGACGGCCTGTTCGAGGTGAAGTCCACCAACGGCGACACCTTCCTGGGCGGCGAAGATTTCGACATGCGGATCGTCACCTACCTGGCGGACGAGTTCAAGAAAGAGCATGGCGTCGACCTGACGCTGGACAAGATGGCGCTTCAGCGCCTGAAGGAGGCCGCCGAAAAGGCCAAGATCGAGCTGTCGTCCAGCCAGCAGACCGAAATCAACCAGCCCTTCATCAGCATGGACCGCAACACCGGGCAGCCGCTGCACCTGGTGATGAAGCTGACCCGCGCCAAGCTGGAA
>JAGPCN010000373.1 GCA_018058035.1 Fuscovulum sp. | reverse complement strand
AGGATGCCGGACAGGTCCATGCTGAAGCTGGAAAACCGGGTGATCGCCAGCCGCTCGCTTTGCCGGTCCAGCCGCTGCGCGGCACCGTCCAGCATCACCAGGCTGGGGCCGGGATCGGACCGCACCAGCAGCGCGCGCTCGGCGGTGTAGACCACCCGCTCGGCCGGGTCGCGTTCGTCGGCCAGGAAGATGTCTTCCAGCTCGCCCAGCTGGGTGATCCGGCGAATGTAGATCGTGACCCCGGTGGCGGGGTGCATGAACCGCCCCTCGTTCAGGAAGCGCGCGGTGACATTGTCGGAAATCTCGGCGGTGCGTTCGGCCAGCCGCCCCTGGCTGAGCGGCACCAGAATGTTGACCAGAACCAGTTCCATCGCCGCGACGCAGAGCCCGACGTACAGCACCGGACGCGCCAGCCGAAAGGCGGAAAAGCCGGTCGCCTGCATCACCACCAGCTCGCTTTCCTGCATCAGCCGGTTGATCGCGTAAAGGCAGGCCGCAAAGGCCGAGACCGGCAGCACCAGGCGCACCACGTTGGGCAGCGTCAGCACCGAGAACTCCAGGAACACCAGCGCCGACTGGCCGTCGCCGATCAGCTGGTCGAACAGGCCGACAGCCCGGTTGACCCAGTAGACGGCCACCAGGATCAGGCTGAAAAAGCCGAACAGCGCCAGGAGGTGCGACATGAGATATCGGTCGAATCTCGACACGCGGACCGGGCTCCCCACAAGATGTGGGGGAAGCTATCGGATCTTGCCGACAGCCGAAACTGGTATCTGGCAAAGCCCGCGGGCAATCTGTAGCGTGACGGCGGGCGCCCGCCGACCGGCCGCGCCCGCGCCCGCCGCAGCCGTCGCGCAGGCCCTGCGCCGACCGAATTCCAGGACCAGACCATGACGCATCCCGTTCCGATCCGCTTTGCCGAAACCGATCTTGACCAGCTGGCCGGCCACCCCGGCCGCATCGCGCTGTTGGCCGATGCCCCGGGCACCCTGTCGCCCGCGGCGCGCCGGCTGGACAAGGCGACGCGCGGTGCGCTTGGCCGGGCACTGGCGTCCGAGGCCTGGGGCAAGCTGAAGCCGGGCGAGGCGATGGAACTGGCCTGGCCTGCGGGCCTGGCCGCGCAAGCAGTGCAGCTGGTGCGCCTGCCCAAGCGCACCGACACCGCCAGCGCCCGCAAGGCCGGCGGCGCCATCGGCGGCCGGCTGACCGAGGCGCCGACGCTGGTGCTGGCCGAAACCCATCCGCGCGCGGCCGAGGTCTCCTTTGGCCTGGCACTGCGCGCCTATGACTTCACCGCGCACAAGACCGGCGAGAAAAAGGACAAGGGCGGCGTGACGATGATGGTCGCCGCCCCCGAGGCGGTCGCCGCCGAGGCCGGCCCGATGGCCGCGGTGGCCGAGGGCGTGTTCTTCGCCCGCGACCTGGTCAACGAACCCGCGAACGTGCTGACCACCTGGGATTTCGCCGCCCGCCTGGCCGCGATGCAGGAACTGGGGCTCGAGGTCGAAATCCTCGAGGAAGAAGAGCTGACCCGGCTGGGGATGCGGGCATTGCTGGGCGTGGGGCAGGGCTCGGAAAGCCCCTCGAAGGTGGTGGTGATGCAGTGGAAGGGTGGCGCCAAGGATGAGGCGCCCTTTGCCCTGATCGGCAAGGGCGTGGTCTTCGACACCGGCGGCATCTCGATCAAGCCTGCGGCGGGCATGGAAGAGATGACGATGGACATGGGCGGCGCGGCCACCGTCGCCGGCGTGATGCGCACGCTGGCGTTGCGCAAGGCGCGCGCCAACGTGGTGGGCCTGGTCGGCCTGGTCGAGAACATGCCCGACGGCCGGGCGCAGCGCCCGGGCGACGTGGTGCGTTCGATGAAGGGCGACACGATCGAGGTGATCAACACCGACGCCGAGGGCCGGCTCGTGCTGGCCGACGTGCTGTGGTACGCGCAGGAGCGGTTCCAGCCCAAGGGGATGATCGACCTGGCCACCCTGACCGGCGCCATCATCATCGCGCTTGGCCATGAAAACACCGGCGTCTTCTCGAACGACGACGAGCTGTGCGGCGCCTTCCTGCGCGCCGCCGGCGCCGAAGGCGAGGGCGCCTGGCGGATGCCGATGGGCGAGGCCTACGACGCCAAGCTGAAAAGCCGCATCGCCGACATGATGAATGTCGGCGGCCGCGACGGCGGCGCGATTACCGCGGCGCAGTTCCTGGCGCGCTTCGTGCGGCCGGGCATGCCCTGGTGCCACCTGGACATCGCGGGCACGGCGCTCTCCAAGGCCGATGGCAGCCTGGCGCCCAAGGGCGCGACGGGCTGGGGCGTGATGGCGCTGAACCGGCTGGTGCGCGACAGGTTCGAGACCCGCTGACCGCCATGGGCGCGGTGCTGTTCTACCACCTGACCCGGTTCTCGACCGACGAGGTCGTCGATATGCTGGTGCCGAAAGCGCTGGAGCTTGGCTGGCGGGTGATGATCCGCAGCCCCGACACCCTGGCGCTGGAACGCCTGGATGCCCGGCTGTGGCTGCAGCCCGACGACAGCTTCCTGCCGCACGGGTTGCAGGGCGGCGCGCAGGACGCCGACCAGCCGGTGCTTCTGGGCGCCGGTGCGCCGTCGAACGGCGCCCAAGCGGTGCTGCTCCTGGGCGCTCAGGCCGTCGATCCGGCCGAGGCCGGGGGAATGGAGCGGACCTGGCTGGTCTTTGACGGCGGCGACGAGGCCCAACTGGCCGAGGCGCGGCGGCAATGGAAGGCCGTGACCGCCGCCGGCCTGGCCGCGCAATACTGGAACGACGCCAGCGGCCGCTGGGAAAAGAAGGCCGAAACCGTTCCGACCGGCTGACCGGCGGTGAAGCAATTGCGCGGCTGCCGCCGCAAGCCTTTTTCGTTTT
>JAGPCN010000372.1 GCA_018058035.1 Fuscovulum sp. | reverse complement strand
TGACCTCGGCGGTCTTGCCGACTTCGGCCAACAGAAGACCCAGGCGCACCCGGCGTTCGGCCAGCGTCTTGTGCTCATCCGTCGGGTCGATGGCGCCGTGCTGGTGGCCGTGGTCGTCGGGATGCTCTTCGTGCCACAGCTGGTGCGCGATCTGCGAGGCCTCGGCATCGACCAGCTTGGCCGGCAGGTCGAACTTGACCATGGCGTCCAGCTGATCCAGCAGCGCGCGCTTCATCACCGCGCGGCTGGCGCCGGCATATTCGGCCTCAAGCCGCTGGGCGACCTGCGCCTTCAGCCCGGCCAGATCCTCGGCGCCGTATTTCTTGGCCATCTCGTCGTCGATTTCGGCCGCCTTCGGCTCTTTCACCGCCTTGACGGTGCAGGCAAAGACCGCGGCCTTGCCGGCCAGGTGCTTGGCGCCGTAGGTTTCCGGGAACGACACGTTCACCGAAACCTCATCGCCGACCTTGGCGCCGACCAGCTGTTCTTCGAAGCCGGGGATGAAGGACTTGGAGCCCAGTACCAGCGGATAGTCCTCGGCCGAGCCGCCTTCGAACAGCTCGCCATCGACCGAACCCTTGAAGTCGATCACGACCTGATCGCCGTCCTTGGCCTTGGCGCCCTTCTTGCGGTCGTCAAAGTTCTTCATGCCGTCGGCCAGGTTCTTCAGCGCCTCGTCGATGGCCGCATCGTCAGCTTTCACGACCAGCTTTTCCAGCTTGATTCCGGTGGCATCGAAGGCCGGGATCGGCGGCAGGTTCTCGTAGGTCATCTCGACCACGACATCCGAGCCTTCCTTCCACTCTTCGCCACCGACCATCTTGACCTCGGGCTGCAGCGCCGGGCGGTCGCCGGTCTTCTCGAAGTGGTCCTTCATGGCGCCGTCGATGGCGTCCTGCATGGCATCGCCCAGGATGCGCGGGCCGAACTGCTTTTTCAGGATCGCCAGCGGCACCTTGCCCTTGCGAAAGCCCTTGATTTCCACCTCGGGCTGGGCCTCAAGCAGCTTTTCCTGCACCTTGGCATCCAGTTCGGCCGCCGTGACGGTGATGGTATAGCCGCGCTTCAGGCCTTCGTTCAGGGTCTCGGTGACCTGCATGTCCGTTCCTTCTTTCCTACCTCTGGTGCGGGTGAAGGGACTTGAACCCCCACGCCTTGCGGCGCCGGAACCTAAATCCGGTGCGTCTGCCAATTCCGCCACACCCGCATGTCGCGATCCGCAATGAAAACAGAGGCCAAGGCCCTTCTTCCGAAGGGTTGGCCCTGCCCATCCCGGAAATTCCGCGTCCTTCTAACAAAGGCCGGAACCGGATGCGAGCGGAAAATCTTGCCGCATTTCCGCCACAAGGACGCGGCGTCAACCACGCAGATGCCCGAAAGATTGCCCGCCACGGGCCAAATCCTGCCATAGTCTGACGAAAAAAGGACGAGGCAGACCAGAACATGCAGCGAGGATACCATGGGCGACCTGACCCGGACCTTTGACGCCGCCGCGACCGTCGTCGACGCGGTCCCGCTGCAAGGCATCACCGCCGGTACCCCGGTGCTGACACTGGAAGGCGAGTTGCCTGTGCAGTTCCTGGCCCCCGGCGACCGGGTGATCACCCGGTCGGGCACCAAGGTACTGACCGATATCCAGGTGACCGTCCTTTGCGGCGCCGAGATGGTGCGCATCTCGGCCTCGGCGCTTGGCCATGACCGGCCCGAGGCCGACCTGTTCGTCGCGCCCGGCCAGCCGATCCTGGTGCGCGACTGGCGCGCCAAGGCCCTTTACGGCCGCGACGTCGCGATGGTCGAGGCGCAGCGCCTGGCCGATGGCGACTATATCCGCCGTGAAACGGTGGCCGAAGTGCGCCTGTTCACCCTGCGCTTCGGGCGCGACGAGGTGATCTATGCCGGCGGCCTGGAACTGGCCTGCGCGGCCCAGACCGTCACCGCCTGAGCGATCTCTTCGAAGAAATCGCATCGGAGCCTTCGAAGGCTCCGGAACAAATCCTTCGAAGGATTTGCCCTGCTCACAGGCCCAGCGTCCGGAACACCTTCGGCAACTCCTCGGGCAGGTCCTCGGCGATCAGACCGGCGCCGAAGGACAGCGCGCATTCCACATGCAGCCAGGCCCCGGTGCAGGCGGCATTGAAGGGGCTGAACCCCCGCGCCATGAGCCCGGCAATGAACCCCGCCAGCACATCGCCCGATCCGGCGGTCGCCAGCCAGGGCGCCGCCCGGTCGTAATGGGCCGAGTTGATGGCGCAGCGGCCTGACGGGTCGGCCACCACCGTATCCGGCCCTTTATAGAGGACAACGCAGCCGGCACGCGCGGCGGCCTCGCGCGTGGCGTCGACCTTGGAATAGGCCGGGCCTTTGGTGGCGGGGGCGGCCAGCTTTTCCGCAAGGTCGGGAAACAGCCGGGCGAATTCGCCGGCATGGGGCGTCAGGACGCATCCTTCGTGCAGTGCGGCGAAAAGATCGGGCCTCTGCGACAGAATCGTCAGCGCATCGGCGTCAAGGACGACGGACCGCTGGCGCACGCCCCAGCCTGCGGCAGGTTGGGCTGTGCCCCGGGTCTTCAACGCCAGCCGCACCAACTCCGCTTCGCGTTCCCCGGTGCCCATCCCCGGCCCCAGGCAAAGCGCATTGATCCGGCCATCCTCCAGCACCCGGCCCAGCACGTCGGCATCCCCGATCGGCCGCAACATCACCGCATCCAGCCGCGCCGCGTTCTCTGGAACCGCCTCGGGCGGGCAGCCCAGCGTCACCACCCCCGCCCCGATCCGCAAGGCCCCCCGCGCCGCCAGCCGCGCCGCCCCGCCGCGCCCGGAAGGGCCGGAGAGGACGAGGGCGTGGCCGTGGGAGTATTTGTGGGCATTCCGTGCTTCCACCCAGCCCTTC
>JAGPCN010000371.1 GCA_018058035.1 Fuscovulum sp. | reverse complement strand
GATTGCGGCCGGATCGCCGCCGCCTGGTCGCGCGACAGGCCGCGCGCCAGCCGGTCCAGCAGCGCCGCGTCCTGCACCTGCAACAGCGCCAGGTCGCCCGCGATCTCGGGCCCCAGGAAGGCCGGCCGCGCCGGATCGACGCCAAAGGTGGTCAGGCTGATGTCCTTGTCGCCGCGGTCCCAGGGCACGTTGCCGACGAAAAGGCCGATGCCGTCGGCCACGTCCGGGTCGGCCATCGCCTGCAACAGCCACTGCCGGGCGACGTTACCGCCCTCGGCCATCGCATTGGCATCATTGGCGGAAATCATCACATCGGCGTCGAAGAAGCCGTAGGGCCGCAGCGTCGCCGTCGCCATCGAGTTCATGATGCCCAGCTGCACGAAGACCAGCACATTGGCAAAGGCCACCCCCGCCAGCGCCGCGGCAAAGCGGGTGCGGTTGTGCGTCAGTTGCAGCCAGCCGATCGGCAGCCGGCCGAACAGGGCCTGCAACAGGCGGCTCATGGCGCGGCCTGCGCCGTGGTGTCGATGCGGGCGATCAGTTCGAGGTTGGTAAAGCGCGCCGCCAGCGCCGAAGACGGGGGGTCCAGCGCGACCAGCACCCGGATCACCCTTGCGTCCTTGTTTTCCGCCGCATCGTCGGAAATCAGCCCCTGCCGTCCCACGGTCAGCCCGATCGCGTCCACCCGGCCCTGCAACGTGCTGCCAAGGGCGGCGGCAACCAGTTCGACCGGCTGTCCCTCGCGCACCGAGGCGATGCGGTCCTGCCAGATCTCGACCTCGGCCATCATCTGGCTGGTATCGCCCATCTCCATGATGCCTTCGCCGGGCGGGCGCTGGCCGGGGGTGGCGTGGATGTCCAGGATGGTGCCCGCGATCGGCGCCACCACCTCGGACCGGGCCAGGTCCAGCCGGGTCCGGGTCAGGTCGGCGCGGGCGGCATCGACGTTGCGGCCGGCCACGATCACGTCGGGCTGATCGTCCAGCGCGACCGCCGAGAACCGCTTCAGCGTGGCCTCGGCCCGGGCCACCGCCTGGCGCGCGCCCTCGGCCGCGGCGCGCTGCGAATCCAGCGTGGCCTGGGTCGCCACCCCGCGCGCGAACAGTTCCTCGGTGCGCAGCAGCGCCGCCGTGGCCTCGGCCGCGTTGGCCGCCGCCTGGTCCAGCGCCGCCTGCGCCTCGTCCCGGCTGGCCTGGACGGCGGCGCGGGTCTGCATCAGCGTCGCCTCGCGCACCGCCAGCGCCGCATCGGCCAGCAGCACCGCGCTTTCCAGCGCGCCGCGGTTGTCCAGCCGCGCCAGCACCGCGCCCTTGTCGACGCGGTCGCCGGTCGCCACCAGGATCTCGGCCACCCTTGCATCGCCGGCGCCATAGGGGGCGGCCACCACCGAGACATCGCCGCGCGGCATCACTCGGGCCAGCCCCACCACATCGGTCGGCAACAGGGTCTCGGCCATCTGCGGCGGCAGGTCGATCTTGGGCGGCAGGGCAATGGGCGCGTCGGAACCGCCGCCCGGCTGCAACCCGGTCAGCGCGTAGAACTTCTGCAGGCCCAGCGGCTGGAAATACATCCCCAGAACCGCGCCAGTGAACATGAAGACCGGGATCAGCAGCACCAGAAGATAGCGCTTGCGGAACCAGCGCCGCCCTGCCGGCGCCGCGGCCGGGCCCAAAGGCAGGTCCAGCGGCAGGTCGGTCTTGGCAAGTTCGGTCTTGGCGGCATCGGTCATGTTAGCGGTCCTTCGTGATCCGATGGAGCCGGTCCATCGCCGCATCCTGCCCCGCAGATGGGCGCGGTGGCATTCGCCTTCGTGAATGTGATTCACCCAGATCGGCGCGGCGATGTCAACACGGCGGCCCTGCGGCATGGACACCCGCGCAAGCAAAAGGGCGCCCCGTCTCCGGGGCGCCCCTTGCCGTCAGACCCGGGCGGATCAGGCCGCCAGGTCGTAACGGTCGGCGTTCATCACCTTGGTCCAGGCCGCGACGAAATCGGCCAGGAAGCGGCCCGCGTTGTCGTCCTGGGCATAGACCTCGGCATAAGCCCGCAGGACCGAGTTCGACCCGAACACCAGGTCGGCCCGCGTCGCGGTGAACCGCACGGCGCCGGACTTGCGGTCCTGCAGCTCGTACAGGTTCGCCCCTTTCGGCACCCATTTCAGGCCCATGTCGGTCAGCGTGACGAAGAAGTCGGTCGTCAGCGTGCCGGGCCGCGCGGTAAAGACGCCATGCGCGGTGCCGCCGTGGTTGGCGCCAAGCGCCCGCATGCCGCCGACCAGACAGGTCATCTCGGCCGCGGTCAGGCCCATCAGCTGGGCGCGATCCAGCATCAGTTCTTCGGGGCTGACGGCATAGTCCTTCTTCATCCAGTTGCGGAAGCCGTCGGCCAAAGGCTCCAGCACCGCAAAGGATTCGGCATCGGTCTGCGCCTCGGTCGCATCGCCCCGGCCCGGATGGAACGGCACAGTCACCGCATGGCCCGCCGCCTTGGCCGCCATCTCGACGCCGACGTTGCCCGCCAGCACGATCACATCGGCCACCGAAGCCCCCGCCGCCGCCGCGATCGGTTCCAGCACCGCCAGCACCCGCGCCAGGCGGGCAGGCTCGTTGCCCTCCCAGTCCTTCTGCGGGGCCAGCCGGATGCGCGCGCCATTCGCGCCGCCGCGATAATCCGACTGCCGGAAGGTCCGCGCCGAATCCCAGGCCGTCGCCACCATGTCGGCCACCGAAAGCCCGCTGGCCGCGATCTTGGCCCTCACCGCCGCCACGTCCCAGCCCTTCGGACCCTGCGGGATCGGATCCTGCCAGATCAGATCCTCGGCCGGCACTTCCGGCCCGATGTAGCGCGCCTTCGGCCCCATGTCGCGGTGCAACAGCTTGAACCAGGCCCGCGC
>JAGPCN010000159.1 GCA_018058035.1 Fuscovulum sp. | reverse complement strand
CCGAGACCTCGATCCGCATCTCGGGCGAACTGGCGCGGCAATCCTCGCCGCTCGAGGCGCTGTTGCGCGAGGTGTGGTTGCAGGCCGGCGGCACCGACCGCCGCCGCAGCCACCCCCAGCAACTGCGCATCGCCGCCGAATTCGGCCCGGCGATCCAGTATGTCGACGGCGGCCGAATGGCCGAGATCGCCCGCCTGTTCGCCGGCCTGAACGTCGCCCTGGCCGCCCGCGACCGCGACGACGAGATCGGCCAGCAGCGGCTGATGAGCGTGCAGGGACGCGCGGCCTCGGTCGCGGCCCTGGGGCTGGCGCCGAAAGTCGTGGTGCAACTGGTCGAGGATACGCTGGCCCAGACCGGCGCCGCCCATGCCGACCTTCTGTCCAACACCCTGACCCGCAGCTGGCAGACCGAGGTTCTGGAAACCTGCCTGTCGGTCACCCAAGGCCGCTTTCCCTTTGCCGAAGGGGCCGATGCCGACCCGGCGGCGGTGGCGCGTCTTCTGGGGCCGGGCGGCCTGGTCGACCGCTTCGTCAAGGCGCGCGCGGCCCGGATGCTGGACATTTCCGACACCCCCTGGCGCTGGAAGCCCGAGGCCCGGTTCGAAGGGCTGACCCCCGAAAGCGCCGTCTTCCTGCAACGCGCGACCGAGATCGGCGCCGGCCTGTTTCCGAACGGCCAGGCCGGCGCGACGCTGACGCTGTCGGCGCTGGCCGAACGCGGGCGGGCCTTCGTGACGCTGGGCGGCGCCGGCGGCCCGGTCGAGGCCGCGACCGAAAGCCTGGTGCTGGCCTGGCCCGGCACCCAGCCCGAAGCCGGGATCGAGGTGGTCTTCACCGCCGGCGAGGGCGAGGCGCGGCTGGCGCAACCGGGGTTCTGGGGCCTTCTGCGGCTGCTGGCCCCCCTGCGCCTGCGCGACCGCGACAAGGGCACCCGGTTCCTGGTCGACCTCAAGGCCGGCTCGTCGCGGCTGTTCCTGGAAATCCTGGTCGACCGGCCGCAGAACCCGATCGCGCTGCGCAAGCTGATCGAAGGGTTTTCCTGCCCGCCGGTGCTGTGACGCGCCCCGAGACGGGCGGAATTTCTGACGCGCCAAGACCGCCGTTTGCCGCTATACTGGGCCTTGGATTTTCGCCGATGCCCTTTTCACCCGACCGCTTCAGCCAGGGATGACCGCCTTGACAGCCGACCGCGACATCACCGTTTACATTGACGCCATCTCCTCCGAGATCTTCTTTGCCCGCATGGAAGGCCAGGACGAGATCTCTGTCCCCTTCGCCTATGCCCTGACGATTTCGTCCAAGGACATGGACATCAAACCGCTTGAGGTGCTGGGAACCAGGGCGATCATCGTGGTCAAGGGCGATGAGCCCCGCTATTTCAACGGTCTGGTCGCCGACTTCACCTTGCACGAAATCCGCGACGACCTGACATTCTACCGGCTGACCCTGCGGCCCTGGCTGTGGTTCCTGTCGCTGGATACCGACAACCGCATCTTTCAGGAAAAGACCGTGCCCGACATCCTGGACGAGGTGTTCGGCGCCTGGCCAGGGGCCAATTGCAGGCTGAACCTGCGCAGAAAGTACGACAGGCGCGAATACTGCGTGCAATACGGCGAAAGCGACCTGAACTTCGTCCAGCGCCTGATGGAGGAAGAGGGCATCTGGTACTACTTCGACCATGCCGATGACGGCCACACCATGATCCTCGTCGACAGCAACGAAGGCATGGCCCCCGGCCCCGGAAGCGAGAAGCTGCCCTACGAACCCGACAGCCGCGTCAGTTTTCGCGATGGCGACTTCATCACCCATTGGGTGCCGCGCACGCAGGTGCGGTCGGGCAAGTTCAGCCACACCGACTACGACTTCAAAAAACCCTCGTTCGACCTGACCGCGGTTATCTCGGCCCCTGTCGGCCATGCCCAGGACAAGGCCGAAGTCTACGATTATCCCGGCGTGTACATAGACATTGCGCCCGGCGACCGCATGGCCGAACGGCGCTTGGAGGAGTTGCAGGCCGACCAGCACCGCGTGGCGGCCAAGGGCACCGCGCGCCAGCTGTGGTCGGGCCGCACCTTCACGCTGGAGCTGTTCCCGCGCGAGGTCGAGAACGACAAGTACATCGTGGTCCTGGCCCGCTATCTGCTGTGGGACGAGGAGTTGCGCGCCGGCCAGTCGCAGGAAGGCTCGGGCTATCTGGTCGAAACCGAGCTATCGCCCGCCCGCATCCCCTATCGCCCCGCCCGCCGCACGCCCCGGCCGCGGATGAAGGGGCCGCAGACCGCGATGGTGGTGGGGCCCTCGGGGGCGGAAATCTACTGCGACAAGTATTCCCGGGTAAAGGTGCATTTCCACTGGGACCGGCTGGACGGCAAGAACGAGAACTCCAGCTGCTTTGTCCGCGTCAGCGCGGCCTGGGCGGGCGCGGGCTGGGGCTTCATCCAGATCCCCCGCATCGGCCACGAGGTGATCGTCGATTTCCTTGACGGCGACCCAGACCGCCCGATCATCACCGGCCGCGTCTACAACGCCGAAACCACCGTGCCCTATACCCTGCCCGACAACGCCAGCCAGTCGGGCTGGAAAAGCTGGTCCACGCCCACCACCGGCGGCTACAACGAGTTGCGCTTCGAAGACAAGGCCGGGGCCGAAGAGGTCTATTTCCAGGCCGAAAAGGACCATGTCGAACTGGTCAAGAACGACGAGACCCGCACCATCGGCCATGACTGGGTGGAAGACGTGGGCCATGACGCCACCCAATCCATCGGCCACGACCGCACCGAAAGCGTCGCCAACAACAAGGACGTCAGCGTCGGCAACAACCGCACCGTGCAGATCGGCATGAACGACGACGAGACGGTGGGCGTGAACCGCAGCCTGACGGTGGGCACGAACGAGACCATCAACATCGGCTCCAACTCGACCGAGACCATCGGGATGAACCACAGCCAGACTGTCGGACTTACCCAGACCATCACCGTCGGCGCCTTGCGCACCGATACCGTGGGGGCCGCCGAAATCCGCAGCGTCGGCGGCGAACAGGCCAACACCATCGGCATGTCGCGGCAGGTCAGCGTCGGCGTCAACCAGACCCACACCATTGGCTCGAACGACGGCTGGTCGGTCGGCGGCGCGCAGTCGGTGACTGTCGGCAAGGATCAGGCGGTGACGGTCGGCGGGGCGATGACGGTCAAGGTCGCCAAGGACCAGACCAACGACATCGCCGGGGCGCAATCGACCACCGTCGCCAAGAAGGCGCTGCACCAGATCGGCGAGGACCTGGCCCTGACCGCGGGCAAGACCATCACCATCGAGGCCAAGGACGCGATCACGCTGAAGACGGGATCGGCCACGTTGTCGATGAAGAAGGATGGCACTATCGTGATCGAGGGCAAGGACATCACGCTGAAGGGCTCGGGCAAGATCGACGTCAAGGCCAGCGGCAATGTCACCGTCAAGGGCTCGAAGATCATGAACAACTGAACAGGCGGTCCAGCAGCGCCCCCGGGTCGGCCGGATCGCAGGGCGCGGGCGGGGCGGCGGCGGTCCACAGCTGCATCGGCGGGCCGTCGGCCTGGCCTTGGGGCGGCTGCAACGCCGCAAGCTGCAGCGCCAGGTCGTCGGGCGAAAGTCCCTGCTCCAGTGCCTCGCGCAAGGCGGCATCGGCGGCGTCGCACCAGGGCGTCAGGTCGGCCGGCGCGGGCAGCGCAGGCGCGATGACAAAGGCCGCCAGCGGAAACCGCCGCCCCACCCGGTCGGACCCCGGCACGGCGACCGCCGCCGCCACCCGCCCGCCCGAGGCCAGCCGCAACCGCAGCCCGCCCGCGGGCCAGCCCGTCCGGCCGGTCAGGTGGCGCGCGGCCCAGCCATCCCAGAACGCCGCAAGGCCGGTGGGCAGGCCCCGGGTCACGAAATCCCCGGCCGCGGGCAGCTTGCCGTGAAAGCCGGTCAGAGGATCGTCCATCGCCGCCCCCGCCGTGCGGCCCGGGCCTAAAAGCCCTGCGGGCACTTGAAGTCGCCGAAGATCTTCAGGTCGAAGGGGTTCACCACCGACCCAGCCGACAGCACGAAGCTGGCCGAAAAGCCGCCCGCCGACAGGGTCAGGTTGAAGACGTCCGTCTGCCCGGCGTTCACCAGCTTGCCCTTGCGCAGCATCCGCAGCCAGGCCCAGGCCCCGGTCTCCGACACCAGCACCTCGCCGCTGCCGTCGACCGGCGCGAAGGACAGAGTGACCAGGTTGGTGCCATCCTTGCCCGGCCAGGTCATGCCGACCGGCCGGGTGGCCGAGTTGAAGTAGACCAGCTGCTGGCCATCCAGATTCAGCGTCACCCGCGCGGCATTGGCCGACAGATCCGTCGGCTCAAGGTTGAACGACATGATCGGGCCGGCGCCGCCGGCAAACAGCCCGTTGCGCAGGTCGCGGGCCTGTTCAAAGGGCAGCAGGCTGGCCGAGGGCAGGCCAAAGTCGGCACGCCAGGACCAGGGCCGGGTGGTGTCGTCGATGTAGGGCAGCAGGTGGGTGGTGGTGAAGCTGTCGATCAGGCCGCCGGGGCCGAACAGGCGCTGGAAGTCGGCGGTGTTGACGTCGATCGCCGAGGCGGTCTCGAACGGATAGCGCCCGGCGGTGGCGCTGGTGCAGAATGGCAGCACATCGGCCTTCAGGCGCGCGTTCAGCTGCGCCACC
This sequence comes from Fuscovulum sp., assembly GCA_018058035.1. Lineage (GTDB taxonomy): Bacteria > Pseudomonadota > Alphaproteobacteria > Rhodobacterales > Rhodobacteraceae > Pseudogemmobacter. Next base: position 5,355 of record JAGPCN010000159.1, on the reverse strand, counting down.
ACGGCATCGCGGGTGACGCTGATTGTGTCCCCCGCCAGCCCGGCCAGCCAGTCGTCGACCGGGTCGGGCAGGGTCTTGGCGACATTGGCCAGTTGCCCCGTCAGCTGCGGCAGGCCGCCGCGCGCCAGAAGGGCGGCTTCGGGGTCGGGGCTGGCGGCGACGGTCTGCAATTCGTTGGCCAGCGCACCAAGCGCGGTTTCGGCATCGGTGATCAGCGGCGGCACGCCGTCGACCTCGGTCACGGTGGCCTTCAGCGGCGCGAAATGGGCGGCGATGGTGGTGCCGGGCGGGTCGGCCGGGGGGGCATCGCCGCCGCCGGCGCCGATCTTGTCGGCGGCCTTGTCGGCCTTGGTGATCAGTGCGCCCAGCCGGCCCAGCTTTTTCGTCGCCTTCTTGACGATGCCATCGGCCGCGCCGTCCTCTTCCGCCGGTTCCTCGGGCACAGCCAGAAGGTCGGTCTCGGTGACCACGGCGGTCAGCAGCCGCTTCAGCGTGCTGTCCGGGCTGGCCAGGTCCTTGAGGTTTGCCGTCGCCACGGTCAGGTCGGTGATCGGCGCCAGCCGGATGTCGCGCAACAGGCCGTCCCACTGGGCGATGAAATCGTCGGAGTAGAGCTTGAGGATATCCTGCTCCAGCTGCTCGACCGAGGTGTCGCTGCTTTCCGCGCAGCCGCCGGTGAACACCGCGCGGTCCAGCGCGGCCTGGGCGGCAACCTCGGGGATCAAGGGCACGATGACAGTGTTGAACCCGTCGTAGGTGAATGCGCCGGGCAGCCCGATCCGCAGCGTCTTGCCCGACAGCCGCGTCAGTACCTTGGCCGCGTTCGGCCCCGCGCCTTCGGCCGGGATCCAGTCGGGCAGGCCGGTCACGTTGGGGTCCTGCATCAGGCTGTTGTAGGCGCGCACGGCCAGGGGCACGGTGCAGATCGCCTCCAGCGCCTTGGCGACCAAGAGGTCGTCGGGGGCGATGCGGGCGGCGGCCTCGTCGCTGCCGGCGCGGTCCAGTGCGGCCAGCTGATGGGCCAGCGCGGCCTCGGTCGGGAAGGGCGGGATGGGGGCGTGGGCGGGCAGTTCCTCTTGCCACCAGAAGGCCAGGAACTCGCGGTCATAGGGCGCCTTGCCGGTCAGCATCAGATAGGATTTCAGCGCCCCCAGCAGGAATTCGGGGTTGCGGATCTCGCGCCACATCGTCGCCTCGAGCAGCGCGACCATGCGGGGTTCCAGGATCGTCTTCAGCCCGTGGTTGTAGGCGATCTTTTGCGCCCGCGCCATGTCGGTGCCGGCCGAGGGGCCGATCACCGCCAGCACGCTGGCCTGCAACGGGCTGCGCGCGGCCTCGATCTCGGCCATCGCCTCCAGCGCCACGTCCAGGTCCAGCGGGTCGGTCGGCGCCTGGCGCGAGGCGACATTGGCCAGCCGCTGCGACAACTCGGCGGTCAGCCGGGCCTGGTCGGAGATCGCGCCGGACTGGTTGAGGTAGGAGTACAGGAACGCCAGCCCCGCCACCGTCACCGCCAGCGCAGAGGCGGCAACCGATCCGCGCCAGATCCAGACCCGGCGTTCTTCGGCGGCGCGATCGAACTGGCCCAGGCCCGCTTCGGGAAAGATCACTTCGGCCAGAAGGTCGCGCAGGAAGTAGCTGCGCTGTTCGCCCGCGGCGCGGCGCGGCGGAGGGTCGGCGCGCAGGCCGAAGGACCCGGCCATGTCGACCAGCATCCGGTCGATCGGGCTGCCTTCCTGCGCGGCCGAGGTCAGGTAAAAGCCGCGCAGCCAGGGCGCCTCTTCATAGCGGCTTTCGCCGAAGACCGTCTCGACCAGCGCTTTCAGCGGCGCTTCCAGCCGCTCGACCTGGGCGGGAAAGCGGAAGACGTCGGCCCGCCAGGCCAGGCCGGCGTCTTCGGCCATGCGCTGGCCCAGACGCGATTCCAGCCGGCTCAGCAGCCCGCGCAATTCGCGCGCGATGACGGTCGCTTCGGGGCGGGCATCGGTGGGTAGGGTGGCGCCCCAGACCTGTTCGCGGTCGCGGGCCGTCAGGTCGGCGAAATAGGATTCGAACCCGGGCACCAGGTCGGCCTTGGTGATCATCAGATAGACCGGCAGCTGGATCTCCAGCTTCTCGCGCAGTTCGGCCAGGCGCTTGCGGATGGTCTTGCCATGCGCCCGCAAGCCCCCTTCGTCGCCCAGCAGTTCCTGCAACGACAGCGTCACGATCACGCCGTTCAGCGCCCGCTTGCCGCGATGTTTCTTCAGCAGGTCCAGGAAGCCGCCCCATTCGGCGGCGTCCACCTCGGGGTCGCTGGCCTGTTCGACGTAGCGCCCGGCGGTGTCGACCAGAACGGCGGTGTCGGTGAAGAACCAGTCGCAGTTGCGGGTGCCCCCCACCCCCTTGATGTCGTCCGACAGGTCGATCGGAAAATGCAGGCCCGACTGTTTCAGCGCGGTGGTCTTGCCGGTGCCGGGCGGGCCGATGATGACGTACCAGGGCATCTCGCGCAGGAACTTCTTGGCGCCCAGGCGGGATTTCTTCATCTGGCCCAGGATGTCGGCGAACTTGGTGTTGATCGCGGCCAAGTTCGCCTCTCCGGGCCGGGCGGCGGCGGCCGCCGGGGGGGCGGCCAGTTCGGTCACGAACAGGCGGTTCTTGCGGGCGGCACGCAATTGCCCGATCAGCACCGAGAAAAGCCAGATCAGCAGCACCGCGGCGATGGCGATCAGGCGGTTCAGCTCGTCCGCCAGCGGCTGCGCGGTGCCAAAGGCCAGAAGGGGCCCGAACTGCCAGATCAGCGCGCAAAGCAGCACGACGCCGATGAAGATCCACAGCTTGCGCGAAAAGAGAAAGCGGAAGATGGCCTTGAGGATGCGCATTGCCTAAAGCCTCTTCTCGATCTTGATCTCGATCCGCCGGTTCTGCGCCCGGCCCTCCTTGGTGGCGTTGTCGCCCACCGGTTCGGTATCGGCGCGGCCTTCCGAGACGACCTGGTCGGCGGGCACCCCGGCGGCGACCAACAGCTTGGCGATGGTGGCGGCGCGGGCCTCGGAAAGACCCTGGTTCGACTGGAAGGGGTTGCTGGCCTGCACCGGCACGCTGTCGGTATGGCCGACGACGGTAATCCGGCCGATCACCTCGGCGTTTTCCACGATCACCTGGGCGATGGCGGCGATCAGCGGCTGGTATTCGTCGCGCAGGTCGGCCTTGGCGCTGCGGAACACCTCGGGGTTGGTGCCCTGCACGATCAGGACCGCCAACGACACATCCTCGCGGCCCTTCAGGGCGGCGGCGGTTTCCGGCGGGGCCTTGGCCTGGAACAGCGGCAGCAGCTCGAACGTCAGGGCGGGTTCGACGGGTTCCACCGGCACCGGCGGGGCCTCGGTGTCGCGGATCGGGCGGAAGATCCCGGCGCGTTCGGCGGGCGGCAGGGCGGCGGCGCTGACGAACAGCTGTTCGGCCTTGTTGCCCAGTTGCAGCGAAAGCCCGGTGTAGATGCCCGCGATCATCGCCACCGCCACCAGCCAGACCGTCCACAAGGGCACCGCAAAGCGGCGCGGCTCGTCCGGCATCTTGACGCCTTCGGCATGCGGCGACAGCGGCGCGGCCATGGTGTCGACGTTGCGCAAGCTGCGCGCGATCTGGCCGCGCAGCGCGGTGATCGCGGCTTCGCCCGTGGGGCCCTGCGGGCGGTACTGGCCGCGGAACCCCAGACCCAGGCAGAGATAGGCCAGTTCCAGCAGGTCGGGGTCGCGGTTGGTGTGTGCCATCAGCTCTTCGAGGTGGCGGAAGAAGCGGCTGCCGGCGTCGACCTCGCCGGTCAGCTGGGTGACGATGGGCTGGCGCGGCCAGTCGCTGTGGCCGCCCCAGGGCGTGTTCAGCGCGATGTCGTCGATCAGGGCGGCGACGAACCAGGCGCCCTGGTTCGCCCGGGTCAGCGGCTGGCCCAATGCCACCGCCGCGTCGCGGGCGTCGATCAGCGCGCCCTGGACGCGCTGGCGCAGCACCTCGGGCTGGCCGGGGGGATGGGCGCGTTCCAGTTCGGGCGCCAGTTCCAGAAGCGGAGAGAAGGCGGCGACCAGCGGGTTGGCATGCGGCCTTTGCCCGCGCGGGCGGGCGGGGCCGGGGGCCGACCCCAGCGACGGCCCGCCAAAGCTGCCGAAGACCGGCTGCGCCGGGGTCGGCACGCCGCCCCAGGTCTGCCCGGCCGCAGGGGCCGCCGGACGCCCCGCCCCGCCGATCGGCCGGATGCGCGTGCGCCCCGCGTCGGATGACAGGCCAAAGGGGTCGTCCTTGTCGCTCATGCGTTCACCTTCTGCCCATCTGTCACCTGCTGACCGCGTAGCAGTCGATCTGCGGCTCGCTTTCCAGCTGGCCCGAAATGCCTATGACAAAGCCGGGTGCCGACAGCAGCTGCGCCCAGTGTTCGGACTTCTGGTTCAGCTCCAGGCACAGCCGCTCTCCGTCATAGGGGATTTCGCGCGGCTGCGAATGCAGCGGCTTCAGCGCGATGCCCGGCAGGCGCGATTTCCACAGCATCTCGAAGGCATCGGCCGCCCCCACCGTCGCCTGGTCGACAAACAACTTGCGCAAGGTTTCCTCGGACAGGTTCGACCCCACCCGCAGCACGATCCGGCTGGTGCGCAGGATGTCAGGGTTGTCGATCCGCACCTTCCAGATGTTCTGGCTGTGCCGCGCCACCGGCAGCGCGCGGCTTTTCGGCTCGACGTGCCGCAAGGACAGCATCAGCGACCGCAGCGTGTCGGCCAGCGCGCCGAAGGCGGGCGAGGGGTCGGCGTGATCGTAGACCGGCATCTCGGTCAGCCGGCGCGAGGAGGAGCCGTAGGTCGCCATCCGCCCGGCCAGCCCCGCCAGGTCTTCGTACAGCGCGCAAGGGTGGACCAGGTTCTGCGCCATCAGATGCGCCACCCGCGGGCGCGCGGCATTGGCCAGCTCCAGGATCAACAGGTTCTCGACCGACCGCCCTGCCCCGCCCAGCACCATCTGGCCATGCGCCTCGGCGATGCGGTCCAGGCCCGTCACCACCTCTTGCAACAGGCCCGCATACCAGGGCGCGGCGGCCACCGTCAGCGCGGGCGGCAGGTCGCCCTCGCGGATCGCGACCGAGCCGTCGGCGCGCAACCCCTCGACATGGGCGAAGGGCAGCGTGACGAAGCCCGCCACCGCCTCACCCGGGCCCAGGATGCGCAGGTTCAGCTTCGCCACCTCGACCTCGGCCGGGTCCGAGCCGTTGCGGACGGTGTCGCGCACCTCGGCGATCTCGCCGCGATAGCGCGCGCCCGAGGCTTCGGCATGCGCCGGGTCCATCGTGGCGACGCCGGGCTGTTCGACCGGTATCGCCAGATGCGC
>JAGPCN010000158.1 GCA_018058035.1 Fuscovulum sp. | reverse complement strand
AAGATGATGTCGTCGGGCGTGTCGGCGGCCTGGCCGATCTCTTGCAGGATCACATGCCGCTCGGTCTCGATGTCGTCGTGGTTGAAGACCGGGTTCAGCACGATGTCGGAAATCACGTCCAGCGCGCGCGGCACGTCGGCCGACAGGCAGCGGGCGTAATAGGCCGTCATCTCGCGGCTGGTATAGGCGTTGATGTAGCCGCCCACATCCTCGATTTCCTCGGCGATCTGCAGGGCAGTGCGGCGCGCGGTGCCCTTGAAGGCCATATGCTCAAGGAAATGCGCGATGCCGTTCTGGACCGCCGCCTCGTGCCGCCCGCCCGCGCCGACCCACAGGCCGATCGAGGCGGATTTCAGCCCCGGCATCGTCTCGGTCACGATGCGGAAACCATTGGGCAGGGTGTGGGTGCGAAGCGTCAAGATCGGGTCCGGCAGCGGTGACTGGTGGAAAGGTCATACAGCCATGGTTCCGCTTGCGAAAGGGGCTGCTGTCCGGCAAGCTTACAGCATAACTCCAATTCCGATTTCCGGATCACGCAATGACAACAGCCCTTCGGCTTCTTGCCTGCATTGCCCCCCTTGTCTGCCTTGCCGCCTGCGTTGGCGGCGACGCCTCGGTCCAGACGGCGGGGGGAAAGGACCTGACGGTGACGCAGGATGACATGTATCTCTGGCCCGCCGACATGCCCGGCCACCCCGAGGTCGATGTCTTTCCGCTGGTCACCGCGCTGGTGGTTGCGCGCCGCGACGGCGTGGCGCTGACCGAGGCGGACGAGCCGGCCGCGCGTGAGGCGGTGACAGCGTTCTGCGCCGATCAGGGGCTGGCGGGGTCTGGCCCCTCCAGCCGCTTTGCCGACGGGGCCTGGGCCTTTTACCCCTGCCAAGACAGTTAGGCGCGGACGCCCAGCCTGTCGCGGACCAGCGCCTTCAGCGCCGCCAGGTCGTTCGGAACCCGGGTCATCCGTTCCGGCCGGTCGAAGAGGTCGGCCATGCGGGGCGGCAGCGCGGGGCGGATGCCGGTGGCGGCCTGCACGGCATCGGGGAACTTCGCCGGATGGGCGGTCGCCAGCGTGACCATGGGGGTCGCGCCCAGCCGGTCCGTCGCGACCTTGACGCCCACGGCGGAATGCGGGCAAAGCAGCTCTCCGGTGGCTGTCAGCGTGGCGGCGATGGTGGCGCCGGTCTCGGCCTCGTCACAGCGGCCGCTGTCGAAATCGGCGCGCAGGGCGGCCAGCGCCGCGGGCGGAATGGCAAAGCCGCCGCCCTGCCGCAGCGCCTCCATCAGCGCCCGCACGGCGGCGCCGTCGCGGTCCAGCGCATCGAACAGCGCGCGTTCGAAGTTGGACGAGACCTGGATGTCCATCGACGGGCTGATCGAGGGTTTCACCCCGTTGGTGCGGTATTCCCCGCCGGTCATCGCGCGGTCCAGGATGTCGTTCTGGTTCGTCGCGATCACCAGACGGTCGATCGGCAGGCCCATCCGCTTGGCGATGTAACCCGCGAAGATATCGCCGAAATTGCCGGTCGGCACGGTAAAGCTGACCTTGCGGTGGGGGGCGCCAAGGGCCACGGCGGCGGTGAAGTAGTAGACCACCTGCGCCAGCACGCGGGCCCAGTTGATGGAGTTCACGCCCGCCAGCCGCACGCCGTCGCGGAAATCGTGGTCGTTGAACATGTCCTTCAGCCGGGCCTGGGCATCGTCGAAATCGCCGTCCATTGCCAAAGCGTAGACGTTGGATTCCGACGGCGTCGTCATCTGGCGGCGCTGCACGTCCGACACCCGGCCATGCGGGAACAGGATGAAGACATCGACGTTGGCCAGACCGCGGAACGCCTCGATCGCGGCCGATCCGGTATCGCCCGAGGTGGCGCCGACGATGGTGATCCGCTCGCCCGTCTTGGCCAGCGCCGCCTGCATCATCTGGCCGATGATCTGCATGGCGAAATCCTTGAAGGCCAGCGTGGGCCCGTGGAACAGCTCCATCAGGAAATGGTTCGGGGCCAGCTGCTTCAGCGGCGCGCGGGCGGGGTGGTTGAAGCCGGCATAGGCGCGGGCCAGCAGTTCGTGCAATTCGGCATCGGCGAAGAAGCCGCCGACAAAGGGGCGCATGACGCGGAAGGCCACCTCTTCATAGGGCAGGCCGGCCAGCGCGGCGATCTGTTCGGCCCCCATCTGCGGCACGGTTTCCGGCACGTAAAGTCCGCCGTCGCGGGCAAGGCCGGTCATCATCGCCTCGCCAAAGCCCAGCACCGGCGCCTGTCCGCGTGTCGAGATGTATCGCATGAATGTCCCTCCGGGCCTGGCTGTCAGACTGTCCGCTGCCTGATACGCCACAGCAGGTAAAGTGTCATCACCCCCCAGACCAATGCCAGCAGGAACCACTGGATCGCATAGCCCCAATGGTCATTCGGGATCGAGGCGGTGTCGACGGGCACCGGCGCGATGGCGTCGCCGGTCGCCTCGCGGGCGACGACGAAGATTGGCTCGGCCTGCAGTTTCGCCGCCATCGCGGGCAGGTCACGGGCGAACCACAGGCCGGTCTTGGGATCGGGCGGCGGGGTAAAGCTGTCGGCATCGTCGGGCCAGAGCAGGTTGCCCACCACCGTCGCCGCGCGGGCGGGGCGCGGGGTGGCGCGGGCCTCTTCGGCCAGAAAGCCGCGGTCGATCAGGATGCGGCGGCCGCTGTCGGTCTCGAACGCCTCGATGATGCGGACGCCGGGGCTGGTGCCCTTCTGGCCGGCCAGTTGTTCGATGAAGTCGCCGGTCAGCCGCCCGGTCACCGAGACGGGGCGGTATTCGTCGGCCACCTCGGTCGGGGCGGCGGGCAGGGCGACCGGCGCGGCGGCGATCATCGCCTCGATCCGGGCCAGGGTGGCCGCCTTCCACTCCATCCGGTGCAATTGCCAGACCCCCAGCGAGATCAGCACCGCGCAGCCCGCGATCCCGATCAGGATCGGAAACATCATCCGCCGCAGCATGCCATGGCCCCCTTGCCCGCCCATCCTGTAACTGTCCTGAAACGAAAGACGCGGGCCCGAAGGCCCGCGCCAGCCCCCCGGTCGGGGAAAGAAAGGTCAGCCCTGGCCCCAGACGTAGACGGCAAAGAACAGGAACAGCCAGACCACGTCGACAAAGTGCCAGTACCAGGCCGCCGCTTCGAAGCCGATGTGCCGTTCGGGGGTGAAATGGCCCTTCAGCGCGCGGATCAGGCAGACGGTCAGGAAGATCGTGCCGACGACGACGTGGAAGCCGTGGAAGCCGGTCGCCATGAAGAAGGACGCGCCGTAGATGTTTCCGCCAAAGCCAAAGGCGGCGTGGCTGTATTCGTAGACCTGGAGGATGGTGAAGAACACGCCCAGGATGATGCCGATGGTCAGGCCGGCGATCAGGTCGCGGCGGTTGTTTTCATGCACCAGGGCGTGGTGCGCCCAAGTCACCGCGCAGCCCGACAGCAGCAGGACCAGCGTGTTGATCAGCGGCAGGTGCCAGGGGTCGAAGGTCACGATGCCCTCGGGCGGCCAGACGCCGTCGACCCAGGGGCTTTGCGGCCCCATCGGATACATGCGGTGCTTGAAGAAGGTCCAGAACCAGGCCAGGAAGAACATCACTTCCGACATGACGAACAGGATGAAGCCCAGCCGCAGGCCGATCCGCACGACCGGCGTGTGGTCGCCGACATGGCTTTCGCGGACCACGTCGACCCACCAGGCGTACATGACGTACAGGACGATCGCGAGGCCGATCAGGAACAGCCAGGGGTGGTTGTTCTCGACCTGCGGAGAGACCCAGAGCACCGTGCCGAACAGCATGATGAACGCGCCGAGCGAGCCGAGGAACGGCCAGATCGACGGTGGCAGGACGTGGTAGTCGTGGTTCTTTGCGTGGGCCATGGCGTCTTTGGTTCCCTCGTTTCCCGTCTTCTTGTCAGTTGGACGCGGCCCTGGGGGCCGCGGTCGTGGTGTCCAGCGCCGCCTGCGCTTCGGGCAGGTCGGTTTCGTGGAAGGTGTAGCTGAGCGTGATCGCCTGAACGAACTGCCCCTCGGGGTCGTCGACGATGGCCGGATCGACATAGAAGCTGACCGGCATCATCACCCGCTCGCCGGGTTGCAGCACCTGCATCTCGAAGCAGAAGCAGTCGATCTTGGTGAAATAGCCGCCCGAGGAATCGGGCGAGACGTTGTAGCTGGCGGTGCCCGCGATGACGCGGTCGGTCGGGTTGTAGGCCTCGTAGAAGGCCAGGCCGGTTTCGCCGATGCGGATTTCCATCTCGGCGACTTCGGGGCGGAACTGCCACTGCATCCCGGCCTCGAGCGAGGCGTCGAAGCGGATCTTCATCGTCCGGTCCAGGATGGTATCGGCCCCGGTCTCGGCCACGGCGACGGTGCCGCCATAGCCGGTGACGCGGCAGAACCAGTCGTAGAACGGCACGGCGGCGAACGAGAGCGAGGCCATGGTGACCACCACGGCCAACAGCCCCGCGGCCGTGCGGCCCTGCGGCGACAGCCGGCGGAAGGCGCCCGGCATCCTCATGGCTGGGTGCCCCCGGCGGCGGGTTCGGGCGGCAACAGCGCCGAGGACGGGCGGTGGTCATAGCCCTTCATCGGGTCGCCGCGGGTCACCTTGACCACGGTCAGCGCGAAGACCAGCGCGACAAAGCCGGCCAGCAGCAGCCCGATCCCCAGGTTGCGGCCAAAGCGGCGGCGGTGCAGGTCGTGGGCGGGACGAAACGACATCTCACCAGCCCCCCAGACCGAACGGGCGCAGCGCGGTCTCGGCCAGGAAGCCGCCGAACTGCAGGAACAGATACAGCAGCGAAAAGCCGAAGAAGCCCTTCTCGACCCGGTAGCCATCGGCCTGGGCCTGCGCCTCGTCGCGGCGCCAGATGCGGGCGGCGCCGATCACGAACCAGCCGTTCAGCACCACGGCCAGCGCCAGCGTCAAGGGCCCGCCGATCGACGACAGCGCCGCGGCCAGCGACACCGGCACCAGCGCCAGCGTATAGCCCAGGATATGCGCCCGCGTCGCCTTGCGGCCATGCGTGACGGTCAGCATCGGCACCCCGGCGCGGTGGTAGTCTTCCTTCATGAACAGCGCCAGCGCCCAGAAATGCGGCGGCGTCCACATGAAGATCAAGCCGAACATCAGCGCGGCCTCAAGGCTGACCGAGCCGGTCGCCGCCACCCAGCCGATCATCGGAGGGAAGGCGCCTGCGGCACCGCCGATCACGATATTCTGCGGGGTCGAGCGTTTCAGCCACATCGAATAGACGACGGCGTAGAAGAAGATGGTAAAGGCCAGCAGCGCCCCGGCGGCCAGGTTCGCCGCCAGCGCCAGCATCACCACGCTGATCCCCGAAAGGGCCAGGCCGACGGCCAGCGCCTCTCCGGCCTGGACCTTGCCGGCCGGAACCGGGCGGCGCGCGGTGCGCTTCATCACCGCGTCGATGTCGGCATCCCACCACATGTTCAGCGCGCCCGAGGCGCCCGCGCCAAGCGCGATGAACAGGATCGCGGCAAAGGCCTCGACCGGGTGCAGCGCCACGGGGGCGACCAGCAGGCCAACCAGCGCGGTGAACACCACCAGCGACATCACCCGCGGCTTCAGAAGCTGGACATAATCGGCAAAGCCGGCCTCGGGGGGCAGGGCATCGCTGCGGTCGAATGCGGTGGCGTCGGTCATCTGCTGTTCCTGACCGCCCGTCCCCGCCGTTCAGGCGGGACCGGGCGGATGCTGGCCTTGCTGTCTTCAGTCGTTCGCCGCGACCTGCACCGGAGCGGGCGCGGTGGCGGCGGCATCCGACAGCACCACGTTGCCGGCCTTGGCCTGTTCGACCCAGGCGGCATAGGCGGCCTCGGAGACGACCTTGACGGTGATCGGCATATAGGCGTGGTCCTTGCCGCAAAGCTCGCTGCACTGGCCGAAGTAGATGCCTTCCTTGTCGGCGCGGAACCAGGCCTGGGCCAGACGGCCCGGAACGGCATCCTGCATCACCGCAAAGGCGGGGATCTTCCAGCTGTGGATCACGTCGGCCGCGGTGACCTGCAGCAGCACGATCTTGCCCACCGGCACCACCATGGCGGTGTCGGTCGCCAGAAGCCACTGGTCCTTGCTGTAGCCGGCCTTGGTCAGTTCGGCCTCGATCTCGGGGGTCAGGCGGTTGTCGCCGCCCAGGTTCAGCCCGCCGATCATGTAGCTGTCATAGGGGCCGATGCCTTCCTGGGGGTATTCGTAGCTCCAGAACCACTGGTTGCCGGTGACCTTGACGACCACCTCGCCCTCGGGGAATTCCTGCTGGTTGAACAGCGTCGGCAGCGAGAAGAAGCCGATGAACACCAGCACGATGACGGGCACCAGCGTCCATGCCACCTCAAGCGGGGTGTTGTGGGTGAACCGGCGCGGCGTCGGGTTGGCGCGGCTGTTGAAGCGCAGGATCACATAAAGCAGCAGCGCACAGACGAAGATCACGACGACCGTGATGATGTAGAGGATCATGTGATCCAGCCACTGCTGCTCGACCGCCAGGCTGGACGAGGCCGGCTGGAAGCCCAGCAGCTTGTCGTGCGGCTGGCCGATGATCTCAAGCCCCTGGGCCAGGGACATGGGCGCGGCCATGGCCGCAAGGGCAGTTGCCCCGACTCCGCCGAAAAGATTCGTAAGGCGCATGTTCGTTCCCGTGTTCAACTGCGGCTTTCCGCCGCTTGTCCGGTCTCCGGCGCCGTGGCCCCGGAATCCCGTTGTTTCCTCAGCCGTTCAAAACATATCGGGGGGGAAACGACAAGAGAAACCATTGCGACAGATCGCGCTGTTTGATCCAGATCAACGACGACACTGCAACTGCGAAAGGCCCATGCTGCCGATGCGAAAGGTTCTGATCCTGCTGGCCTTGCCGGTGGCGCTGTATCTGGCGGTCGTGGCGGCGATGTTCGCCTGGCAGCGCGACCTGCAATACCTGCCCAGCCACCGCGCGCCTTTGCCGTCCGAGGCCGGGTTCGACGAGGCGACCGAATATGCCCTTGCCGCCGCCGATGGCACCCGGATTCTCCTGTGGTTCGCCCCGCCCGAGGCGGGCCAGCCGACCGTGCTGTTCCTGCACGGCAACGCCGGAGAGATGGCCGACCGCGCCGGCCGCTGGCGGGCCTATCGCGCCGCGGGCCTGGGCACGGCCTTCCTGGAATATCGCGGCTATGGCGGCAGCGACGGCAAGCCCACAGAAGCCGGGCTGCACCAGGATGCCGATGCCGCGCTGGACTGGCTGGAGATGCGCGGCATCGCCCCCGCTCGCGTCGCCGTGGTGGGCGAGTCGCTGGGCACCGGCGTCGCGGTGCGGCTGGCGGCCGACCGGCCGGTGGGCGCGCTGGTGCTGGGGGCGCCCTTCACCTCGGCCGCGGATGTGGCGGCGCGGGCCTGGCCCTGGCTGCCGGTGCGCCTCTTGATGCGCGACACCTACGCATCAGTCGACCGCATCGCCCGTGTCACGGCGCCGCTTCTGGTGTTGCACGGCGATGCCGACCTTGTGGTGCCCTTTGACCTGGGCCAGGCGCTGTTTGCCGCCGCCCCCGGCCGCAAGGAATTCCTGCCCCTGCCCGGCCTGGGGCACGCGGCGCTGGACGACCCTGCCGCCTGGGCCGCCGAGATCGCCTTCATCGCCCGCACCCTGCCGCCCGGCTGACCCCGCGCCTTGCGGCCCTGCCCCGGGCGGCCTACCTTGGGGAAACGCCTCAGGAAAGCCCCGCCGATGACCGACGCCCCCTTCCGCCCCTTCGAGACCCACCTGGACGAGGCCGCGGCCCTGGCCCGCCTGCGCGAGGCGACCGCCGGCGCCGAGGATGGCGAATTGTTCCTGGAACGCCGCCGCGGCGAAAGCCTGGTGCTGGACGATGGCCGCATCCGCACCGCCAGCTACGACGCCTCCGAAGGCTTCGGCCTGCGCGCGGTTCGCGGAGAGGTCGCCGGCTACGCCCATTCCACCGAGATCAGCGAACAGGCCTTGAAGCGCGCCGTCGAGACCGCGCGCCTGGCCGTGGGCGACGGCGGCGGCACGCTGGCCGATGCGCCGCCGCGCACCAACCACCACCTCTATACCGATGCCGACCCGCTGGCCGATGCGACCTTTGCCGCCAAGATCGACACCCTGCGCGAAATCGACGCCTACGCCCGCGCCGCCGACCGCAGGGTGGTTCAGGTGACCGCAAGCCTGGGTGCCAGCCTGCAGGAGGTGGAGATCCTGCGGCCCGACGGGATGCGGCTGGTCGACGTGCGGCCGATGGCGCGGCTGAACGTCTCGGTCATCCTGGAACAGGACGGCCGGCGCGAAAGCGGCAGCATGGGCGGCGGCGGGCGGCACGGGCTGGCCGGCCTGATGGACCCCGCCACCTGGAAACCGATGGCCGACGAGGCGATCCGCATCGCCCGGGTGAACCTGTCGGCGGTGGCTGCCCCGGCGGGCATGCTGGACGTGGTGCTTGGCCCCGGCTGGCCCGGCATCCTGTTGCACGAAGCCATCGGCCACGGGCTGGAGGGCGACTTCAACCGCAAGGGCACCTCGGCCTTTGCCGGGCTGATGGGCCAAAGGATCGCCGCCCCCGGCGTGACCGTGCTGGACGACGGCACCATCCCCGACCGCCGCGGCAGCATCACCTTCGACGACGAGGGCACGCCCTCGGGGAAGAACGTGCTGATCGAGGACGGCATCCTGGTGGGCTTCATGCAGGACCGGCAGAATGCCCGGCTGATGGGCGTGGCCCCCACCGGCAACGGCCGGCGCGAAAGTTTCGCCCATATCCCGATGCCGCGGATGACCAATACCTACATGCTGGCCGGCCGCGACGACCCCGCCGCAATCCTGGCCGACCTGAAGGACGGCATCTGGGCCGTAGGCTTTGGCGGCGGCCAGGTCGACATCACCAACGGCAAGTTCGTGTTTTCCTGCACCGAGGCCTACCGGGTGCGCAACGGAAAAGTGGGCGAGGCGCTGAAGGGCGCCACCCTGATCGGCGACGGCGCCACCGCGCTGCGCCAGATCCGCGCCATCGGCAACGACCTTGCGATGGACCCCGGCATCGGCAATTGCGGCAAGGCCGGGCAATGGGTGCCGGTGGGCGTGGGCCAGCCCAGCCTGATGATCGGCGGGCTGACCGTGGGCGGCAGCGCGGCATGAGCCTTGTGGCCTCGATGCCGGGCGGCCTGGGCCAGATCGGCATCCGGCGGCTGTGCCTGACCGGCGCGGCCTTCTGCCTGGCGCCCGCCCTGGTGGGCGGGCTGGTGCTGGCGGTAGCGGCGGTGCTTGGGCCGCATGTCCTGGGCGTCGGGCATCTGCGGACGCAAGGTTTGGCGACCTTTGCGCTGGTCTCGCCCTTGGTCGGCGGGCCGATCTGGGGGCTGGTGGTGCTGGGCTCGGCGCTGCTGCTGCGGGCGGGCCTGTTCGGATCGCTGCCCGCCGCAGGGCTTGGGCTGGTGGCCTTTGCCGTGCTGACCCGCACCGAAGTGGGGCTGGCCAGCCTGCCCTTCGGCGCCGCCTCCGTGCTGCTTTACCGCATGGCGCTGGCGCTGCAGCGACCCGAGGTGATCTGAGCGCGAAGGCTCAGGCCAGGATCATGTCCGAGGCCACCAGGCTGCCGACCCAGGCGAATTCCACCATCATGTCGCAGGCCCCGTCGCCGTTGCCGTCGATCCGCAGGAAGCGCCCGTCGTAGAACACCGAGGCCTGGCCGCCGCCGGCAAAGTCGATGTCCTCGAAGGTCATGGGGCCGAAGGCGCGCAGGTTGATCTTGTCGACCCCGCTCTCGAACCCCTCGATCCGGTCGATGGTCGCCAGCGTGCGCCCGCTTTCGCCCGGCGCAAAGACCAGCGTGTCGGCGGATTGCACGGTTTCCCACAGCGTGATCAGGTCGCGCCCGGTGCCGCCGCGCAAGTAGTCGCGCCCCTCGCCGCCCGAGATCGTGTCGTCGCCTGCCCCGCCGGCCAGCACATCCGCGCCGTTGCCGCCCCAGATGCGGTCGTTGCCCTCGCCGCCGTCGATGCGGTCGGAACTGTCGCCGCCGCC
>JAGPCN010000370.1 GCA_018058035.1 Fuscovulum sp. | reverse complement strand
TGACCAGACCTCGGCCATGCGCACGGCGTTGAAGGCGTTCACCATGCCATAGCCATAGCTGGCATGCAGGTGATAGCCGCCGCCGTTCCAGGTGGTCGCGGCATTGGTCGACCACAGGCCGACCTCGTTCGCGCTTGCCGGCACATTGGCCGTGAAGGCCGATCCGGTCAGCGTGGCCGAGGCGGCAAGGATATCCTGCACGTCGCGCCAGCCCAGGCCGCCGTTGGCCTGCAGCATCAGCGCGACCACCCCCGAAACGACCGGTGCCGCCGCCGCGGTGCCGAACAACGCAGTCGTGTAGTTGCCGGCGTCAAAGCCGTCCGTGCCCGACAGATCGGTGGTGATCTCGGCCGACGGGGCCGCGACCAGGATGCTGGCGCCATAGTTGGAATAGTTGGCCACGAAACCGCTGGAGTAGGTCGCCGCGACGGTGATGGTGAAGCGGCTGGCATTCAGCCCTGACCCGTTGGCATCAAGGCCGTTGTTGCCGGCCGCATTGACGATGATCGTTCCCAGCCCATCGCGACCGCCCTGCGACACCTGTTCGTAGGCCTGCTCGACCAGATCGCCGAAACCGCCGCCTTGCAGGGCGCGGTCGTTCAGATAGTTCGGGCTCAGGTTCCAGCCGTGCGACAGCAGGTCAAAGGCCTGGCCCTGCAACACCAGGTCGCGAAACGCGGTCGGATCCGGGGCGACGTTCGCTCCGGTAAACCCGCCGTCGCTGAAACCGATCCTCACGCCGGTCAGCGTGACCCCCCAGGCCACGCCCACCCCGCCGATGCCATTCAGCTCGGCACCGATGATCCCGGCGCCGGCCGTTCCACGCGCGTCGGTCGGCAAAACCGGGGTCGGCGGCAAGGGGTTGCCCTGGTCGTCGACCAGTTCGGCCGTGGCGTCGTAATTGTCGTCCAGATCCTCGTGGCCGACCTCGACCCCGTCGTCATAGACCGCGACGTGAACCCCCGCCCCGCTGAACTCGTTCCAGATCACCTAGATATTGCCGAGCACGTCGAAGTGCCGCTGGAGTGCGAAAAGCGGATCGGTCGGGGTCATCTGCGGGCTCCTTCGCGCTGGAAGATGGCGTTCCGGGATGGGACGGCTGCGGCCGAATCCCCTAAAATTTGCACCGGAAACACAGAAAATCCGGTTCAGGAGAGCGCAGTCGATTCCATCCTGTCAAGACCGCAGCCACGCGGGGGCCCGCCTTCCCGGCCGCCCCTGCAGCAACGCCTTGCAAAAGTCGCGTATTGGATACGGCTTTCACGGAGGCACAACTTCGCGTTGTGCATCTCCGGTCGGCACGGCCAGCAGTTTCAACCACTTGTTAGGGCTGTCCCCTTAGCTCTGGACCGATCTTGGTCCGCAAACCCGGGGAACAGAGCATGCTGGACGATTCGCCCTCCGAGCTGACGATCATCCACTCCATCGTGAACCGGATGAACGGCTTTCTGTACAGATGCCGCAACGACAAGGCCTATTCGATGATGTTCATGGCCGGCGACGTGCGCAACCTGACCGGATACGATGCCGCCAGCTTTACCGGGCGCGAGGGCCGGTCCTACACCGCCCAGACCCATCCCGACGACCTGCCCGCCGTCTATGCCGCCGTCGATGCGGCGCTGGCCGGCCGGACGAACTGGAACGTCGACTACCGGATCGTCCGCCCCGACGGAAGCACCGTCTGGGTGCAGGAAATCGGCGGGGGCGTCTTTGCCGGCGCCGAGCTGATGTATCTGGAGGGCGTGGTGATCGACGCCGACCGTTCGCGCCTGGCCGAGTTGCACAACATCCAGATGCTTGAGGCGATCTCGGAGAAGGCGCGGGCGCTGTTGGGCAACACCGTCCCCATCGTCGAGGTGCTGCGCACCCTGCGTGTCCTGGCCATCAACGCAAGGCTTGAGGCCGGCCGCGCCGGCCCCTACGGCGCCAGCTTCGGCTTTGTCGCCCACGAAGTGTCGCGGCTGGCCGAAGAGACCTCGGTCCTGGCCGAGCGCATCGCCACCGTCACCGGCCAGTTGCAGCACCTGCTGAAGACGGGCTGAACCGCCGGGAACCCCCGACCCCGGCGGGGCGGCGCTCAGGCGGCCAGGTGGGCGGGCTTCTTGCCCAGGATAATCATCCCCAGGATGTCGTCATCGGTCACGTCCTTGACCTTCACCGTACCGACCAGCTGGCCGTTCTTCATCACCGATGCCCGGTCGCAGAGCTTCATCACGTTGTGGATGTCGTGTTCGATCAGGAAGATGCCCAGGCCCTGCGCCTTCAGCTCCTGGATCAGCTCGGCCACCATCTGCGTCTCGTGCGGACCAAGGGCGGCGGTGGGTTCGTCCATGATCAGGATGCGGGCGTTGAAATAGACCGCCCGCGCGATGGCGACCGACTGGCGCTGGCCGCCCGACAGGGCCGAAACCGGCACGTTGAACTTGCGGAAGTTGGGGTTCAGCCGGCCCATGATCTTGCGGGTCTCGGCCTCCATCCGCGCATCGTCGACCAGGCCGCCGCGCTTGATCTCGCGCCCCAGGAACAGGTTCGAGGCGGCATCCAGATTGTCGGCCAGCGCCAGGGTCTGGTAGATCGTCTCGATGTTCAGGTGGCGTGCGTCGCGGGGGTTGGCGATTTCGACGCGCTGGCCGTCGATGCGGATCTCGCCGTGGTCGGCCTTGTAGGCGCCCGACAGGCACTTGATCAGCGTCGACTTGCCGGCACCGTTGTGGCCCAAGAGGCCCACCACCTCGCCGGGGAAAAGGTCGATCGACACATGGTCCACCGCCTTGATCCCGCCGAACGAGATCGACATGTCGCGCAGTTCGACCAGAGGAATGCGTGCGGTCATTTCGAAAGCCCCAGGCGTTTGCGATACAGGATGTCGACCCAGACGGCGACGATCAGGACAAGGC
>JAGPCN010000157.1 GCA_018058035.1 Fuscovulum sp. | reverse complement strand
GTGACCATCGGCGCGGGCAGCCTGACCGGCCTGCCGCTAAGCCAGGGTGGTTTCGACTTGCCGATCGCGCAGGTGCGCCACGTCAGTTGCCCGCACCACTGGCGCGAGGCGCTGCCCGGCGAAAGCCAGGAGGCCTTTGCAACCCGTCTCGCCGCCGAACTTGACGCGCTGATCCAGGCCGAAGGCCCCGAGACCGTCGCCGCCTTCGTGGCCGAACCGCTGATGGCGGCGGGCGGGGTGATCGTGCCCCCGGCCACCTACTGGGACAAGATCCAGGCCGTGCTGACCCGCCATGACGTGCTCTTGGTCGCCGACGAGGTGGTCTGCGGTTTTGGCCGCACCGGGCAGATGTTCGGCAGCCAGACCTTCGGGATGCGCCCCGACATCATGGTGCTGTCCAAGCAGCTGGCCTCGTCCTACATGCCGGTGGCGGCGGTGCTGATCAACGAACGGGTCTATGGCCCGCTGGCCGACGAAAGCGCGCGGCGCGGGCTGTTCGGGCACGGGCTGACGGCGGGCGGGCATCCGGTGACGACCGCTGTCGCGCTGGAGAACCTGCGCATCATCGAAGAGCGCGGGTTGGTCGCCCAGGCGGCGCGGGTCGGGGCCCATCTGCAAGACGGCCTGGCCCGGCGGCTGCGCGATCATCCGATGGTGGGCGAGGTGCGCGGCATCGGCCTGATCGCCGGGGTCGAACTGGTGACTGATCGGGCAACCAGGGCCCCCTGGCAAAAGGCCGGGCGTCTGGGTGCCCGCGCTGCCGAACTCATGCTCGACGCCGGCGTCATCCTGCGCGCCATGGGCGACACGCTGGCGCTGTGTCCGCCGCTGATCACCACCGAAGCCGACATCGACCGTATCCTGGATTGCTTCCCGCCCGTCCTTGCGGCGCTGGCCGACGAGACAGGGCAATAGCGCCACCCGCCCTAACCAGAGAAGCCGAAAAGGCCACGATGAACCCAACATGGAGAACCAAGATGAAAATCACCTGCGCGCTTCTGGCCTCCACGGCCATCGCCGCTTCGGCCTCGATGGCTGTGGCCGATGACTGGTGGCCGTTCTCGATTGCCACCGCAGTCGGCGGCGACCTGACCAAGGTCGAGAAGATCGACTATGCTCCGCTGGACAAGGCGGAAAAGGCCTGGAACCTGTGCGTCCTCTTCCCGCACCTGCAAGACAGCTACTGGCTGTCGGTCAACTACGGCATCGCCGAAGAGGCCAAGCGCTTGGGCGTCAAGTTCACCCTGCTGCAGGCGGGCGGCTATTCCAACCTGCCCAAGCAGATCTCGCAGTATGACGATTGCGTCGCCGCCGGGGCCGACGCGATCCTGATCGGCGCCATTTCCGAAGCCGGTCTGGCCGCCAAGATCACCGAGGGCATGGGCAAGGGCATCGTCAACATCGCCGTCGCCAACCCGATCCTTGAAACCCCGATCACCGCCCGCATCACCCCCGACTTCCACGCCAAGGGCTTTGAAACCGGCGAATTCGTCAAGGCCACCCTGGGCGACGCCGGCGGCGCGGCGGTCGGCTTCCCCGGTCCGCAAGGCTCGGGCTGGGCCGAGACCTACATGTCGGGCTTCCGCGACTCGACCGCCACCGGCAACGTCAAGCTTCTGGCCGAAGTCTATGGCGAGGCCTCGGTTCCCGCGCAGCTGCGCCTGGTCGAGGATGCCCTGCAGACCTACCCGGACATGACCGTGATCTGGGGCGGCGCCCCCACGGCCGAAGCCGCGATCGGCGCCGTTGCCGACGCGGGCCGCGACGGTGTGACGATCATCGCCTCTTACGAAAACCAGACCATGCTGGGATCGGTGAAAGAGGGCAAGGTGCTGGCCTTCGCCACCGAGTATCCGGTGATCATGGGCCGCATCGGCGTCGACCTGGCCGTGCGTGCGCTGGAGAAGAAGGAGCACGAGTCGATCCTTCTGGTGGCGCCGGGCATCGTCAGCAAGGAGAACGTGGACAGCATCGACACGACCCAGATCTTTGCCCCCGAAGGCTTCCAGCCGGTGTTCGCGACCGAATAGGCGTTTCCTGCGGGCGGGCAACCCCCGCCCGCAGGATGCAGACATCAAGGCGGGCCGGACATGCTGGAAATCACCGGATTCTCCAAGGCGTTCAACTCTGTGGTCGTGCTGGACAGCGTGGATTTCACGCTGCTGCCGGGCGAGGTGCATGCCGTCCTGGGCGAAAACGGCGCGGGCAAGTCGACCCTGATCAACCTGATCCTCGGCAGCCTGCCCCGCAGCGCCGGGCGCATGGTCTTCAAGGGCCAGACCATCGACCAGCTTGACCCGCAGACCGCGCGCGAGCTGGGCATTTCGGCGGTGTTCCAGGAGTTTTCGCTGGCCCCCGACCTGACCGTGGCCGAAAACCTGTTCCTTGGTCGCGAACACCGGATGGGGCCGTTCCTGCGCCGTGGCCGGATGCGCGCGGATGCGGCCCGCCTCTTGCAGGACCTGGGCTTTGCCGTGCCCTTGGATGTCCGGGTCTCCAGCCTCAGCCGGGCGCAAAAGCAGATGGTGGAAATCGCCAAGGCGCTGCGCACTGGCCCCGAAGTGCTGATCCTGGATGAACCCACCGCCTCGCTGACCGACGGCGAGGCGGAAAAGCTGTTCGAGGCGATGGCCCGGCTCAAGGCGCGCGGCGTCGGCATCATCTACGTTTCGCACCGGATGCGCGAGATCCGCGACCTGTCAGACCGCGTCACCGTCCTGCGTGGCGGCAAGCTGGTCGGCACCGTCCGCACCGCCGATGTCACCAACGCCCAGCTGATCGAGATGATGGTGGGCGTTCCCGTCGACAAGCTGTTCCCCACCATCGACGCGACGCCGGGGCAGGAACGTCTGCGCGTCGCCCACCTGACCACCGCGTCCGGCTCGGTGCGCGATGCCTCGCTGTCGCTGCACGCGGGCGAGGTCGTCGGGTTGGCCGGTCTGGTCGGCTGCGGCCGAAGCGAGCTTTGCCGCGCAGTCTTCGGGCTGGAACCGCTGGCAAGCGGCGAGGTCATCCTGTCCGGTCGCCACGTCACCCATCCCCGGCCCGGACCGATGCTGCGCCAGGGTCTGTGCTACTTTCCCGGCGATCGCGGGGCCGAGGGCCTTGCCACCACCCGCCCCGTCCGCGAAAACGTGACCATGGCCACGCTGGACGATCCGGCCATCGCGCTTGGCCCGTTCCTGCGTTACCGCGACGAAGTGCAGGTCATCCGCACCCCGCTGGAAGACCTGGACCTGCGTCCGATGGCCCCCGAACGCCGCGTCGTCGCCTTTTCGGGCGGCAACCAGCAAAAGGTGATGCTGGCGCGCGGCCTGATGCGCCCCTTTGACGTCTACCTGTTCGACGAACCCACCGTCGGCATCGACGTGGGCGCAAAGGCCGATGTCTATGCCCTGATCAAGCGGCTGGTCGAGAACGGCGCCGCCGTCATCCTGTCCAGCTCGGAATTGCCGGAACTCCTGCACCTCAGCACCCGCTGCTATGTGATGAGCGGCGGCCAGATCGTGGCCGAAGTCGCGGGCGACGGCCTGACCGAGGCCGCCATCCTTTCGCACTACTTCGGCCACTGACGCGACGAGGACGCCCCGATGCCAACCCCCTCCTCCGATGCCGCCAGCCCGATGGAAGCCGCCGCACCGCGCCGCAGCTGGCTTGACGCCTTCCTGTCCAACGGCGGCATGGTCATCTTGCTGCTGGTGGTCGCGGTGGTCTGCACCGCGCTGGCCGAACCACGGTTCCTGAACCGGATGAACCTGATCAACCTTGGCCGCAACTTCTCGTTCCTGCTGATCCCGGCGATGGCGCAGACCCTGGTGATGACCGTGGGCGGGTTCGACCTGTCGGTGGGCATGGTCGCGGCGGCGGGGTCGGTGGTCAGCGCCCTGACGATGGGCGCAGTGGCTGCCTGGATGCCCGGCGCCGACCTTCTTGCCAGCGGTTCGGCCCTTTTGGCGGTTCTGGCGGTCGGGCTGGTCGTGGGGCTGACCAATGCGCTTCTGGTCGCGCAGTTTGCGCTGTCGCCCTTCATGGTGACGCTGGCGGTCATGTCGATCCTGACGGGCATCGCGCTGTACTACACCCAGGGCATCCCGGTGTACGGCGTGCTCGACAGTTTCGTTGAAGGCGTCGGGCGCGGCCAGATCGCCGGCATTCCGGTCATCCTGCTGATCGCCCTGGCGATCCTGGCGGCTTGCGTGGTTCTTCAGCGCCTGACGGTGTTCGGGCGCCATGTCTATGCCGTGGGCAGCGACGAACGCGCGGCGCGGCTTTCCGGTGTGCGCACCCGGCGCGTCCTGATCATCACCTACGCCATTGCGGGGGTGCTGGCCGCCCTGACCGGCTATCTGATGACGGCGCGCATCGGCTCGGGCCAGGCGACCATCGGCGGCACCATGGCGCTGGAAACCATCGCGGCGGCGGTGATCGGCGGCGTCTCCTTGCGCGGCGGTGTCGGACGGGTGGAACTGGTCGCGCTGGCTGCGCTGTTCCTGGCTGTCATCGCCAACGCAATGAACCTTCTGCAACTGGACAGCAAGTATCAGACGCTGGTCCTGGGCGTGGTGCTGATCCTTGCCCTCGGAATGGAGCGCCTGCTGCTGAGGAGCAAGGACCAATGACCAGCGATACCGCGCCGCGCCGCAAGACATCGCTTTCCGCCCTGATCGAGCGTCTTGGCCCCTGGCGGCTGGTCGTTGGCATGGTCCTGATCCTGCTGGCCTTCGCGACGGTCGAGCCGCGGGTGATCTCGGTCGCCAACCTGCGCAACATCGCCATTCAGGCCAGCTACCTGTCGGTCTTTGCGCTGGCGCAGTGCCTGGTCATCCTGACGCGCGGGTTCGACCTGTCGCTGGGCTTTGCGGTGTCGCTGGTCAGCGTCCTGTCGGCCATGGCCATGGTGGCCAGCGGCTCTGCCGCCCTTGGCATCGCCGCCGGTCTGGGCGTTGGTCTGGTGATCGGCCTGGCGAACGGCGCGCTGATCGGCGGCATCGGGCTGAACCCGCTTGTCACCACATTGGGCATGGCCAACATCGTCATGGCGCTGGCCTCGACGCTTAGCGGCGGCTTTCCCGTCTCGGGCCTGCCCGCCGGCTTTACCCACGCCTTTTCGCAGGCCACGGTCCTGGGCCTGCCGTCCCAACTGTGGATCGTGGCGGTGCTGTTCCTTCTGGGCTGGGTGCTGTTGCGCGCCACCCGTCTGGGCCGCAGCCTGTACATCATCGGCGCCAACCCGCGCGCTGCGGTGGCGGCGGGCATCAATACCTTCGGCGTCCTCGTCTCGGTGTACACGATTTCCTCTGTGCTGACCGCCATCGGCGCCCTGCTGCTGACCGCCCGCACCGGATCGGGAGAGCCGAACCTGGGCGGCAACCTGACGCTGGAGGCCATCGCCGCCGCCGTGGTCGGCGGGGCCAGGCTGTCGGGCGGACAGGGCGGCGTCGCATCGGCGCTGCTGGGTGCGTTGTTTGTCACCGTCCTGTCGAACGGAATGAACCTGATCCGGCTGGACGGCTACCTCCAGCAGATCTGCCTTGGCGCGATCATCGTGGTCAGCCTGATCCTCAGCCGCGAAAACCTGCGCCGCTGAACGAACACCATCGGAGAAGTATCAATGGGTTATCAAGTCTGCATCGACATCGGCGGCACCTTCACCGACTGCCTCGTCTCCGATGCCGCGGGCGTCATCTCGATCTTCAAGTCGCCCACGACACCCGGAGAGTTCGAGAAAGGCTTCATCAACGTGCTGCATGTGGCCGCAGAAGGCTACGACACCTCGCCCGATGCCTTCCTGCGCGACATTGACCTGATCGTCCATGGCTCGACCGTGTCGACCAACGCCTTGGTCGAGCGCAAGACCGTCAAGGTCGGCGTGATCCTGAACGAAGGCCACGAAGACATCCTGTTGCTGCGCCAGGGGCCGCGCAAGGGAGCCTTCCAGTGGAAACTGGACTACCCGCCGCCCTATGTGCCGCGCCACCTGACCCGCGGCGTGGCCGGGCGCATCGACGCGCGCGGCCGCGAACTGACCCCGCTGGACGAAGCCCGGGTCCGCGCCGCCGCCCGCGATTTCCGTCTGCTGGGTGTACAGGCGATTGCCGTGGGCCTGCTGTGGTCGGTGGTGAACCCCGCGCATGAGCTGCGGGTCCGCGCCATCCTGGCCGAAGAGCTGCCCGATATCCCGGTCACCCTCTCGCATGAGATCAACCCGATGCCGCGCGAATACCAGCGCATCATCGCCGCCGCCATCGACGCCTCGATCAACCCCATCGTGTCGCGCTACATCGGCCGGTTGCAGACCGCGCTGGACCAGTCCGGCTTTACAGGAGAGTTGCTGCTGGCCAACTGCGTCGGCGGCATGATGCCCCTGCCAGAGATGCTGAAAAAGCCGATCTACTCGGTCATGTCCGGCCCCACCCTGGCCCCGATGGCGGCGCTGGCGCTGTCGGACGAACCCGACATCATCGTCGGCGACATGGGCGGCACCACCTTCGACGTCTCGGCCCTGCGCGATCACCAGATCATCATCACGCCCGACAGCATGATCCACGACGACTCGCTGGGCATCCCCAAGGTCGACGTGCGCTCGGTCGGGGCGGGCGGCGGCTCCATCGCCCATGTCGATGACGGCGGGCTGTTGAATGTCGGCCCGCAGTCGGCCGGCGCCCGGCCGGGGCCTGCCTGCTACGGCACAGGCGGCACAAAGCCCACGGTGACCGACGCCAACGTGGTGCTGGGCCTTGTCGACCCCGACTATTTCCTGGGCGGCAAGATGAAGCTCCACCGCGACCTGGCCGAACGCGCCGTGGCCGACATCGGCCGAAGCCTGGGCATCAGCCTGGAAGAAGCGGCCTACGCCATCTACACCACCTCGAACCACAACATGGTCGCCGCAATCGAGGAAATCACCGTGCGCGAGGGGATCAACCCCCGCGACAGCATCTTCGTCTGCGGCGGCGGGGCCACGGCCATCCACATCGCCGAGATGGCCGATATCCTGGGCCTGAAGCGTTACATGATCCCGCGCTTCATGGCCGGTCTCAGCGCCTTCGGCGGGCTGATCTCGGACATCCGCAACGAGAAAAGCGGCGTCCTGCTGACCTCGGGTGTCGACTTCGACCTGGCCGGCGTCAACGCCACCCTGGCGCGGATCAGGGCCGAAGGCGACGGTTTCCTGGCCGATGCGGGCGTGCCGCCCGAGGCCCGGCAGTTCGAGTTTTCCTTCATGGGCCGCTATGAATTCCAGTCCTTCGAAATCGAGGTGCCGGTGACGCTGACCGATGGGCAGCTGACCGAAGCCGACCTGCCGCAGCTGATCGAAGCGTTCCACCGCATGCACGAGCGGATCTATTCGATCCGCACCGATGGCGATGTGGTCGAATTCACCGCCTGGAAGCTGCGCGCCATCGGCAAGCGCGGCGGGGCCGAGATCTGGCGCCGCAACACCCTGGCTGCGCAGGCCGGCGCCGTGACGCCAAAATCGACGCGCCGCGTCTATGACCAGCCCTCGCGCCAGATGATCGAGGTGCCGGTCTATGAGCTGTCGCAACTGGGCGCCGGCGCGCATCTGGCCGGGCCTTGCCTGGTCGAGGCGCAGACCTTCACCGCCTTTCTCAAGCGTGGGCACGACGGCACCCTTGATGCCTTCGGCAACATCAACGTCAACGTCGCCTGACCGGCCCGAGGATCTTAAACGATGGACACCACCCCCCCTGCCGCCGAGACCGTGACCCGCCGCATCGACCCCTTCCTGATGTCGGTGCTGAAAAGCCGCTTCGAGGCGATCGTGCGCGAAATGTCCCTGGTCGTGATGCGCGCCAGCCGATCGGCCGTGATCAAGAACGCCCGCGACTTCAGCTGTGCGATCCTGACCTATGATCACCAGCTGGTCTCGGTCGAAGACGCGCTGCCGATCCATGTCATGTCGATGGACATGGCCACCCGCCCGTTGACCGAGCTTTTTGACGACATCAAGCAGGGCGACATCTTCGTCAACAACTGCCCCTACACCGGCGGTACCCACCACGCCGACCTGATCATGGCGATGCCGGTGTTTCACCAGGGCACGCCGATGTTCTGGGTGGTGGCCCTGTCGCACCACGCCGATACCGGGGCCCCTGCCCCCTCGACCTACCTGCCCTTTGCAAAGAACATCTTTGAAGAGGGGATGCATTTCCCCTGCGTCCGCATCGCGGAAAACTACAAGGAAAAGAAAGACATCCTGCGGATCGGGTCGATGCGCAACCGGGTGCCGGAACTGTGGCTGGGCGACGTGGCCGCGCAGATCGGCGCCTGCCGCACCGCCGAGCGCCGCATCATCGACCTCGTCGACCGTTACAGCCGCGACACCGTGACGGGCTTTGTCGAAGACTGGTTCGACTATGGCCGCCGCCGCGCCAAAGCCGCCATCGCCAAGCTTCCGGCCGGAACCTATGACTATGAGACCTGCCACGATCCGGTGCCGGGCGTCGCCGACGAAGGCATCCCGGTCCGCGTCAAGGTCACCGTCGATCCGGCGGCGGGCGAAATCACCGTCGACGTGCGCCACAACATCGACAACGTGCCGGGCGGGCTGAACCTGTCGGCGAACACCTGCACCGGGTCGTGCCGGATCGGCATGTTCAACAACCTCGACGAAGACATTCCCCACAACGAAGGGTCAAAGTCGCAGATCAAGGTCTTGTTGCGCGAAGGCTGCGTCATCGGCGCGCCGAAATACCCGGTCGGCACCTCGGTCGCCACGACCAACGTCAACGATCGCCTGATGATCGCGGGCAACGCCGTCTTTGCCCAGATGGGCGAACCCTATGGACAGGCCGAAAGCGCGGCGCACCTGCCTGCGGGCACCGGCGTCGTCTCGGGCGCTGACCCGTTCAAGCGCGGCAAGGTCTATGTCAACCAGGTCTTCGTCGGCTACGGCGGCGGCGGGGCCAACCATGGCCATGACGGCTGGCTGACCTATTGCGGACCGGCCAATGCCGGGCTGATCCAGCTCGACTCGGTCGAAGTCGACGAAAGCATGTACCCCTTCGTCATCGAACGCCGCGGCATCACCCGCGACAGCCAGGGCTATGGCGAGTTCGAGGGCGCCCCCGGCATGGGCGGCGTCTTCTACCCCCTGGACCACGACATGACCATCATCTACGCCGCCGATGGCACCTCGAACCCGCCCCTGGGCGTGCTGGGGGGAACGGCGGCCAAGCCCTGCCATTCGATCCTGGTGGAAAGCACGGGCGAAAGGACCGTCCTGCCCGCCTTCGCCGAAGAGGTCATCCGCGCCGGCACCAAGATCGAGTTCACGGCCTGCGGCGGCGGCGGCTATGGCAACCCGCTGAAGCGCGACCCGGCACGGGTGGCCGCGTCCTTCAACGCCGGCTGGATCAGCGCCGATACCGCGCGCGAGGTCTATCGTGTCGCCCTGGTGGAAACCGATGAACCGGGCGTCCATGCCGTCGATGCCAGCGCCACGGCAGCCCTGCGGGCGTCACTATGACCCGCGCCGCAAGCGCCCTGCCGATGCTGGTGGCTGCCGCTGTCCTTTATGGCGGCATCTTCCCGGTCAACCGGATGGCAGCAGAATCCGGCTGGCCCGCCGTGGCCTTTGCCCTGATGCCCTCTCTCCTGGCCGGGGTGGTGCTGGTGGCGCTGGCCGCCCTGCGCGGGGAATGGCCGTCGCTGGCCCCGCGCGCCCTGATCGCCAACCTCGTCATCGGCGGGCTGGTGATCGGCCTTCCCATCGGCATCCTCGTCAAGGCGGCCGAGCATCTTCCGGCCTCGACCCTGACGCTGGTCCTATGCCTGTCGCCGATCCTGACGCTGGCCATCGCCGCCGCCAGCGGGTCGGAACGGTTCGATGCCCGCGTCCTGCTGGGCATGGCGATGGGCACACTCGGCATCGCCCTGATCGTCTGGCCCGACAGCGGCATCGTGGGGCAGGGCGGCGTCGGGTGGTTCCTGCTGGCGCTTGTGGCGCCGGTCATGTTCGCCACCGCCAACAACTGCGCCGTCTGGCTGCGCCCGCCTGCCGCCTCGGCGCTGACCATGGCGGCGGGCACTCTG
>JAGPCN010000369.1 GCA_018058035.1 Fuscovulum sp. | reverse complement strand
CGCCAATGCAACTGGACGAAACCTCGCCGGGTCTGTTCCACCTGACCTTCTGCTGCTCGGTGCCCGAACTGGGGCCGGTCATCCTGGGCATCCTGCGCACCATGGCCGACGATTACGGCGCGCTGGTCGTGATCGGGATCGGGCAGGATGAATTCGGCTCCGGTCATGGCAGCCGGCTGTCGTTGCAGGTGCTGGAAACGGCCCATGGCGCTGGCCGCAGCTTTCAATTGGCGAACTCCGAGGCCCTGGATGGATGGTGACACGATCCGCGGTTCGGCGACCCTGAGCGGGGGGATGCTGGACGCATTGATGCCGATGCATGCGCTGCTGGATGCCAACGGCATCGTGCGATCGCATGGCCCGACCCTGGCGCGCGTGTTTCCGGGCCGACCGCTGGTCGGGCGGGGCCTTTTCGACCTGTTCGACCTGCGCAGCCCGCGGCTGGCCGATGGCCCCGGTCGCCTGGCCGGCATGGCGGGACAAAAGCTGCGGCTGGTGGTGCGGGGCGACGATGCCGGGCTGCGCCTGCGCGGCCTGCTGGTTCCCTGGCCGCGCGACGATGCGACCGGACGCGGCGGCGATGCGCGACCCTGCTGGATCGCCAATCTGTCGTTCGGCATCGACCTGCCGCGCGCGGTTGCGCTGCTGCACCTGACCGATCAGGATTTCGCGGCGACCGACCTGGCGATGGAACTCCTGTACCTGGCCGAGGCCAACGTCTCGGTCACCGGCGAGTTGCGTGCGCTGGCGGTGCGGCTGGATGGCGCCCATCGGCAGGCCCGCGAAGAGGCCGAGACCGACACGCTGACCGGCCTGCGCAACCGCCGCGCCGCCGACATGACGCTGACGCGGCTGTGCCGCGAGGGTGCGGCTTTCGGGCTGATGCACATGGACCTGGATTACTTCAAGGCGGTGAACGACACGCTGGGCCATGCCGCGGGCGACCATGTACTGCTAGAGGTCGCTTCGGTCATGAAGGCGGTCAGCCGGGTCGGCGACTGCCAGGCCCGGGTGGGCGGCGACGAATTCCTGTTCATCATGCCGGGAACGACCGAGGTTGCGATGCTGCGTTCGATCGCCGACCGGATGATCGCGCAGTTGCAGGCGCCGATCCTGTGGCAGGGGCGGGAATGCCGGATTTCGGCCAGCATCGGCTATCTGGTGGTGGAGCCCGGCGCCCATCCCGATCCGGTCGCCCTGATGGCCGAGGTCGATGCCGCCCTTTACGAGGCCAAGAACGCCGGCCGTGGCCGGGCCGTGCAGGCCCGGACAGTGGCCGGGCGGCGCAAGCCGCCGCGGGGGAAGGCGCCGCGCTGGACGGCCTCGCCCGCGGCCTGAGGGGTCAGCCGGGCCTGCCCGACGGTCCCAGATACCTTGTCAGCGTGGCCGCCGTGCCCTGCGACCACAGCCCGCCCAGCCAGTCGGCAAAGGCCGGGGCAAAGCGGGCGTCCAGCGCCACCTCGCCATAGACATCGCCCAAGCCCGACAGCCAGGCCTGCGGGTTTTCCCGCGCGGCCTGCGCCAGCGGCACCAGCCGGTCCCAGTTCGGATCGTTGGGGGGGATGGGCGTGCCGTCTTCCTCGGTGCCCGCGCAGTAGCGGCACCACAGCGCCGAGACCAGCGCCAGCCCCGCGACCGGCCCGCCCGCGGCCAGCGCATCGCGGATCGAGGGCAGGATGAACTTGGGCTGCCGGTTCGACCCGTCCAGGCACAGCCGGCGCTCGGTATCGGCGACCTCGGGGTTGGAAAAGCGCTGCACGATCAGGTCGTAATAGGCGGCCAGGTCGGTGCCGGGGGGCGGGGGGACGTAGGGAATGATCTCGTCGCGCTCGACCTTGTCCAGGAAGCCCGCGATCAGCGGATGCGCCATGGCCTGGTGGACGAATTCGATACCCAGCAGCCCGCCGGGATAGGCGATGGTGGCGTGCCCGCCGTTCAGGATGCGGATCTTCATCCGCTCGAAGGCGTGGACATGCGGGGTGAAGGTGACGCCGACCTTCTCCAGCGCGGGGCGGCCCTGCGGGAAGCGGTCTTCGACCACCCATTGGCGGAACGGCTCGCAGGTGACGGGCACGGGGTCGGCCAGGCCGAAATCCGCGGCCAGCGCGCGTTCGCGCGGGCCGGTGGCGGGGGTGATGCGGTCGACCATGCCGTTCGGAAAGGCGACATGGGCGGCGATCCAGTCGGCCAGGGCGGGGTCGGACAGGCGGGCCAGGCCGCAGACGGCGGCGCGGGTGACATCGCCGTTGCCGGGCAGGTTGTCGCAGGACATCACGGTAAAGGGCGGTGTGCCGGCGGCGCGGCGGGCCTTGAGCGCGGCGAGGATGGCGCCAAAGGCGGTGCGGTGGGGGTCGGCGGCGTCGGTGGCGATCTCGGGGTGCGCGGGGTCGAAGGCGCCGGTGGCGGGGTTGATGAAATAGCCGCCCTCGGTGACGGTCAGCGACACGATGCGGATCGCCGGGTCCGCCATGGCGGCGATCAGGGCGGCGTTGTCGGGCTGCACCGGCAGAAAGCCGATCATGCTGCCGATGCGGCGGGCGGATTTGCCCCTGGGGTCCAGCTCGATCACGGTCGAGAGGCAGTCCTGCGCCAGCATCGTCTCGCGCATGGCGGCGTCGGCGGGGCGGACCCCGGCGCCAAGGATGGCCCAGTCGTGGCCTTCCCCTAGCGCGAAGAGGTCGTCCAGGTAGACGGCCATGTGGGCGCGGTGAAAGTTGCCAAGGCCGATGTGGACGATGCCGGGGATCAGGGCCTTGCGGTCATAGGCGGGCAGGGCGGGGTCTTGGGCGTGCATGTCAGGCCATCCAGTTGCCGCCGTCCACGCCGAAGCACTGGGCGACGATGTATTTCGCTTCATCCGTGGCAAGGAAGATCGCCATGCCGGTCAGGTCTGCCGCCGTT
>JAGPCN010000156.1 GCA_018058035.1 Fuscovulum sp. | reverse complement strand
GGATCAGGCGACCATCGTGCATGCCTTTGACACCCCCGCCGGACTGATCGCCTGTTCGTCGGCGGGCCACGGCTTTGGCATGGCGCCGTGGCTGGGGCTGGCACTGTCGGACCTGGCACTGCACGGCAAGACCGACATGCCGGTTGCCGACTTGTCACTGGCCCGCTTTGCCAAGCTGCCGAAAGACTGGCGCCGGGCGTGGAACTGGCAGGCGGGCAACTACAACACCTGATCCAACCCAAGGGGGCACCATGCGCAAGATCAACTTCATCAACCCGTTCGGCTCGACCGCCTATGACGAGGTGATTGCCAAGACCCTGACGCATTACTGCGCCGAGGGCACCGTGATGGACGTGACCCACCTGACCAACTGCCCGCCCGACATCGACTTTTACTACAACAAGCACATGATCGAGCAGTCGCTTTACGAAGAGGTGATGCGGTCGGAAGAGGCCGGGTATGACGCGGTGATCGTCGGCTGCCTGTATGACCCCGGCGTGCGGGTGGCGCGCGAGCTGGTCGACATTCCAGTGGTCGGGCCGCTGGAGGCCTCGTTCCAGATGGCGGCGAATTTCGGCCATTCCACCATGGTGCTGACCGACCACCGCAAGGCCGTGCCCTACATCTACGACCAGGCGCGGCTGAACGCGCAGGGCGCCACGATGCGCGGGGTCGATGCGATCGACTGGTTCGTCAAGGACATGATCCACGACCGCGCCGCGGTGGCCCGCGACGTGGTGGCGCGCTCGCAAGAGGCGGCGGCGAAGTTCGGGGCCGAGACGGTGATCATGGGCTGCACCATCATCGCCGCGATCTATCAGGAATACCTGATGGCAGGCGGCGAGCCGTCGCCGGTGCCGATCCTGAACCCCAACCTGCTGGCGCTGAAGATGGCCGAGGGGCTGGCGGACCTGCACCGCAAGGGCGGCTATTTCCTGGCACGCAGCGGCTATTACATGAAGCCGACCGGGCATTTCGAGACAGAGTTCCATCGTGCGCGGCGGGTCTGGAACGCGACAAAGCCCGATTTCAGCTGATCAGGGGCGGCGGCGGTGCAGCGCGGCCACGATGGCCGAGAACAGCACCGCCTTTCCTTCGTCCAGAAGCTGCGCCTGCCAGCGCACGATGCCATGCGCAGCCCGACTGGCCGAGGGGCGCAGTGACAGCACCGTGAAACGGGCGGTGATGGTGGTATCCGGGGTCAGGGGCTGCAGGAAACGCATCTCGTCGACACCCAGCCCGATCTCCGACTTGCCTCGCAGCACATTGGCGTCATAGCCCAGGCGCATCATCAGCGCATGCATGTGCGTGCCCGAGGCGACCAGCCGGCCAAAGGCGCTGTCCCGGGCGGCCAGGGCGTCGGTGTGAAACGGCTGCGGGTCCCACAGCTGCGCGAAGGCGACGATTTCTTGCTCAGTCACCAAGCGGGGCTGGCTGGTCACGGTGTATCCGGGAGACAGGTCCTCGAACCAGGGCTGCATGGTCAATTCGTCCTTGGGCTCAAAGGGGCCCCGGGCAGCGCTGCCCGGGGCCGTCGCTGATCAGGGAACCAGCCAGGGTTCGCCGGTTTCGGCCACGCGCGCGTCATAGCCGGCATCGGTGATTGCCTTGGTCAGGGCGCCTTCGGCCACCAGCCGCGCGATGGTGGCGTCGATGGCCGCCCCCAGGGCGTCATTGCCCTTGGTGTACAGAATGCCGGCCTGCGGTGCCTTCACCGAGGCCGCCACCCGTTCGTCCGGCTGGGCCAGCTTGATCTGGATGCCGTCATAGCCGGCGCCGTTCTTCTGCGCGAAGGCCGCATAATTGTAGCCATCGGCCGCAACGTCGATGCGGCCCGCCGCCAGGTCTTGGGCCAGGGCCACCGCATCGGGATAGACCGACAGGTTGTCGCCGAACAGGGCCTGCATCTCTTCGACCCACAGGTAGCCGGCGACGGTGCCGACCTTCTTGCCCACCATGCCCTCGATGGTGTCGATGCCGTCCTTGGACAGGATGCCCATCGGGTCCAGGTAAATGGGCGCGCTGATGCCCAGAACCTCGGTCCGCTTGGCGGTGCGGTTCCAGCTGCCGGTGGCCAGGTCGGCCTTGCCCGCGATCACCGCTTGCGTCGTGGCGGCCGGGTCCATCACCAGCGCGACCATTTCCAGGCAGTTCTCTGCGGCGACCGCCGCGGCGATGCTGGGGTCGATGCCGGAAACGCTGCCATCGGCCGCGACGATGTTGAACGGCGGATAGTCATAGACCGCCACGGTCAGCTTGCCGGGGTCGACGGTGGTCACGGTCGGCGTGCAGTCCTGCGCCAGGACGGGGGTCAGGCTCAGCACCGTCGCAGCCACAGAGGCCAGAAGTCTTTTCATGTCAGTTCCCTCTCGGTTGGTGGTCGTCTTGAATGCGTGTCAGGCCGCGTGTTGGCCGAGACGCCGCTCGATCACTGCGACCAGAAGGCTCGCAGGGATGCAGATCGCCGCGTAAAGCAGCGCCGCCAGCAGGAGGATTTCCATGTAGCGGAAAGACATGGTGCCGATCAGTTGCGCCCGCGACAGCAGTTCCGGCAGCGCGATGGCAAAGCACAGCGACGAGGCCTGCAGCATCAGGATGGCAAAGCCCAGCAGCGCCGGGGCGGCCACCCGCATGCCCTGCGGCACGATCACAAAGCGCAGCGCATCCAGCCGGGACAGGCCCAGTGTCATCGCCGCCTCGCCTTGTCCGCGCGGCACGGCCTGCAACCCGGCGCGGATGATCTCGCTGGTATAGGCGCAGGTCGTCCAGGACAGCGCCGCGATGGCGGACCCCATCGAGCTGAGTTGCAACCCCGAGGACGGCAGGCCGTAATAGGCCAGCTGCAACAGGATCAGCGCCGGCGCCCCGCGGCCGATCTCGACCACGGCCAGCGTCAGCCAGCGCAGCGGACGGACGGTCGACTGCACCAGCAGGGCCGCCACCAGGCCCAGCGGAATGCCGATGGCCAGCACGGCGGCGGTGACCTGCAGGCTGACGACCATGCCGGACAGCAGGGCAGGCAGCGACTCGGCCCAGAAGGCAAAGGTCCCGCTCATTGCGCCACCTTCGCGCGCAGCCGCGCATCGGCAACGCGGGCCACGGCGGCCAGCGGCAGGCTGATCAGGATGTAAAGCGCCCCGGCAAAGGCAAAGATCTGCAGCGCGGCGCCGAACTGCTTGCTGGCCAGATAGCCGGCCAGGTAGGTGATCTCCATCACCCCGA
Organism: Fuscovulum sp.; assembly: GCA_018058035.1. GTDB lineage: Bacteria > Pseudomonadota > Alphaproteobacteria > Rhodobacterales > Rhodobacteraceae > Pseudogemmobacter. The sequence goes on along the minus strand of JAGPCN010000156.1, from coordinate 6,839 downwards.
TGGTCGAGGCGATGGCGGAATCCTTCAGCAGGCCGATCAGATAAGTGGTGGCCGAGGGCAGCGTGACGCGAAACAGCTGCGGCACCATCACATCCTTGAACTCGGACCAGGCCGACAACCCCAGGGCATGCGAGGCGTCCCATTGGCCGGGATGAATGCTTTTCAGCGCGCCGCGATAGATTTCGGCCATATTCGCGGCCGTGATCACGCCAAGGGCGACGATGGCCGCCGGAACCGGGCCGATCGACAGCCAACCCGAGCCGAGACCGAAATACAGCAGGAAGATCCAGACGATCGGCGGCACCGACCGCAGGATCACGATCAGCACCACCGCCAGCGCGTGCAGCACGCGCGACCGCGATACATGCATGGCGCAGATCGGAACCCCCAGGGCCGCACCCAGCCCAAAGGCGCACAGCGTGACGACCACCGTCCACCAGATGCCGCCAGCGATCAGAAGGGCGCCTTCCGCGGTCATCGGTTCAGCACCGCCTGAAGGAACTGCCGCGCGCGCGCCGCCTTGGGCCGGCGCATGACTTCGGCGCTTGGCCCTTCCTCAAGGATGCGGCCGTCGGCCATCAGGATCACGCGATCCGACACCGTTTCGGCAAAGTGCATCTCGTGGGTGACAACGATCATCGACATGCCGGCCTCGGCCAGCTCTTGCATCACTGCCAGCACCTCAAGCCCGATTTCGGGGTCCAGCGCCGAGGTCGGTTCGTCGAACAGCATGATCCGGGGGTCCAGCGCCAGGGCCCGCGCGATGGCGATGCGCTGCTGTTGCCCACCCGAACAGCGCGCCGGATACTGGTCGGCCTTGGCCGCCAACCCGACCCGCTCCAGCAGCGCGCGCGACCGTTCGTCGGCCTGCGCCCGGCTGCGGCCCAGCACGCGTTCCTGCGGCAGGCTGATGTTGCGCAGCACCGTCATGTGCGGGAACAGGTTGAACGACTGGAACACCATCCCGGCCGACCGGCGCAGGTCGTTCATGTCCTTGCGCGGCGCCGGCTTGCCGGCCTGCAAGCGGATGCCGCAGATGTCGATCACGCCCTCGTCGTGCTGCTCAAGCTGGTTCAGACAGCGCAGAAGCGTGCTCTTGCCCGATCCGCTGGGGCCGATGATCGCAACCACCTCGCCCGCGCGCATTGAAAAGTCGATGCCCTCAAGCACCCGGTGGGCGCCGAAGGACTTGCGCAGCCCGCTGACCTCGACGATCGGTCTGGCTTCCGCCGTCTGTTCCATTGGCGAACTCACTTCCCTGGGCGGTGCTCGACGGGCTGGCCGCGCGGCAAACCCGAACGCCGATTCCACATAGCATACCAGTGAGTATAATTTACGACCATGTGTACTGTAAAGCCAAACGGTTGGTTTATATGCCCCAGGCGGCCTTTTTTCCGACCGCAAAAGCCAATGCGGGCCGGCCTGTCTGGCCGACCCGCATCAGGGCACCGGGCAGCGAAGAGAGCAGATCGCCGGCCGGCAGCCGAAACCCCTTGCGACCGCTCAGTCGCTGTGGGTCGAATGGAACATCACCTTCCATTCGCCCTGCTGGCAGACCTCGTCGCGCTGGTTGCGCACCTCGACCCAGAAGTTCACGATCCCGCGCGCCGGGTTCTTGGTCGGGCGCACCGAGTCGACTCGCTGAAAGACGTGGATGGTGTCGCCGATCTTGACCGGCGCCTTCAGGTCCCAGGTCATGCCCAGAAAGGCGATGGCGGTGCCCTCTTTCAGACCCAGCCGGAATTCCAGCCCGGTGGCGATGGCAAAGACCGCCGGCCCATGCAGGATGCGGGTACCGAACGGGGTGCGCTTGGCGAATTCCTCGTCGGTGTGGACCGGGTTGAAATCGCCGGTCATGCCCGCGAACATCACGATGTCGGCTTCGGTGATGGTGCGGCGCGGCGACAGCCAGGATTGGCCGGCCTCGAACTCGTCGAAGAACAATGCGTTCGGGCCAACGCCCCGTGCTGCGCGGTCAGTGGCTTTTGCGCCGTCCATCGTGAACTCCTTTGTCATACCCGTTCGACCCGCGGCCCGGGGATGCTTCCCGAAAGAATCCATACCCACAAGGCCACATGACATACCTTAGTGTACATTTTTCGACCAACGCGTCAGTTCAGTCAATAGCTATTCTGTCCCGAATGCGGATTCCGTGCCGGATTCCGACCCTTGGCGAGGATCGCATTGACTCTCAGGTCGAAATATTTCTACTAGGGCGGACGAAAACATACGCAAATCCGACCGATGCCGCAGCGGCTTGCGCCCAAGCCGCGGCCTTCGGTTCAAGAGGTTGGAATGGCGACGAATCTTCGCGAAGAGCTGAAGGCCCGCAAACAGGCCTATGTGCAGGACGAGATCATCTCGGCCGCGGCGCGGTTGTTCGCCGAACGCGGCATCCGCGCGGTGACGATCGACGACATCGCCTCGAGCTTGGGCTACACGAAGTCGGTCGTTTACTACTACTTCAAGAACAAGAACCAGGTGTTGTGGGAGATCTTCAACCGCATCCACGAATCCTGGCTTGCCGACATGCAGGTCATCGTGGCGCAGGACATCCCGCCCGACCAGAAGCTGGCCGCCCTGATCCGCCAGCACGCGCTGAACGTGATGGACCGCACCGAATGGACCGCGATCTTCTTCCGCGACCAGTCCGAACTGACCGAGGCGCAGCAGGCCACCGTGGCCGAGCGCAAGCGCACCTTCGACCGCAATTTCCGCGATACCTATACGGCCGGGGTCAAGGCCGGGATGTTCAAGGACATCCCCGCCGCGGTGATCTCCAGCGGGATCGTCGGCATGTGCAACCAGACCCATGTCTGGTTCAAGAAGGGCAAGGGCCTGTCGGCGGCCGACATCGCCGACCACTTCACCAGCATCATCCTTGACGGCTGCCGGACCTAGGCCGCCAGCGCCGCATAGCGCTGCACCCAGGGGGCCGCGCGCTCGATCTGCGTCGACAGCCGCAGCACGGTGTCTTCCGCTCCAAAACGGCCGATCAGCTGCACCCCCACCGGCAATCCCTGCGCCGTCCAGTGCAGCGGCAGGCTGGCGGCGGGCTGCCCCGAGGCGTTGATGATCGCCAGGAACGCGGTGTAGCGGCCCGCCTTGCGGCGGAAGGTCTCGAAATCGGTGGCCATCGACAGGGTGCCCAGCGGCGCCGGCAATTGCGTCAGCGTCGGCGTCAGGATGACGTCGCAATCCTGCATGTAGATCGCCATCTGCCGCGCGATGCCGTGGAACCGGGTGATCGCCAGGGCATAGGCCTCGGCGCCCAGCCGGGTACCGCGGTGATAGGCATCCAGGATCGCCGACTCTAGCAGATCGCGCAGGTCGGGGGTGGGCTTGTTCAACAGAAAGCCGTTCACCGTCATCGCCACGCTGGCGCACATCACGTCGATGATGGCACCGATGAAGGCCGGGTATTTGATCGGCGGCGGCGCTTGCCGCGTGACCTGATGGCCCAGCCCGGACAGCACCTGTTCGGCGTGATCGACGGCAGCCAGGCATTCGGGGGCGATCTCGATGCCGTCCCAGGCCTCGGTCCAGGCGGCGATGCGCAGCGGGCGGTCGAACGGCAGGTCCAGCCGCGCCAGGTAGGATTCGGGGCGCGCGGGGGCGGCATAGGGCTGGCCCAGCTCCATCCCGGCGATGCCGTCCAGGGCCGCGGCGGTGTCGCGCACGGTGCGGGTCAGCACCCCGTCCACCGCCAGCCCGCCCCAGCCCTCGCCGCGTTGCGGGCCATAGGGCACCAGCCCGCGCGACGGTTTCAGCCCATAGACGCCGCAGCAGGCCGCCGGAATGCGGATCGAGCCGCCGCCGTCGCTGCCATGGGCAATGGGCACCATGCCGGTGGCCACCGCCACCGCCGCGCCGCCGCTGGAGCCGCCGCTGGACCGCGTCAGGTCCCAGGGGTTGCGGGTGGGGCCGCCGTTCTGCACGGCTTCGGTGGTGGGGGCCATGCAGAATTCGGGCACCGTGGTGCGGCCAAAGGGCAGGAAGCCATCGGCCAGGAAGCGGGTCTGCAAGGTGGCGTCGATGGTCGAGGTCAGGCCCGCGAACAGCCGCGAGCCGACCGATGAGGGCAGGAAGGTGGAAGCCAGGCCCGAATCCTTCAAGAGAAAGGGCAGCGCGCCGAACCGGCCCTTTGGCTTGGCGTTCCGCACCCGATCAAGCGCCGCGTCGCCCCGCAGGTAGCACAGGGCGTTCAGCGGCGGATTGCGCGCCTCGGCCAGGCGCAGCGCGCAGTCCATCAGTTCGGCCGCCGAGACCTCGCCGCGCCACAGCAGCCCGGCGAGGTCCAGCCCGTCAAGGCGTTCGTATTCGTCGCTGCGCATGGCCTGTCACCCCTGCCCTTCGGCGGCCAGCCGCCGCGCCAGATCGGCCTTGTCGATCTTGCCGGTCTTGCCGATGGGCAGAGCGGTTTCGAACAGATACCGTCGCGGCACCTTGAAATCCGACAGGACGCGCGCGGCATGCGCCTCCAGCGCCTCCGCCGTGACGGAGGCTCCGGCCCGCGGCACCACGAAGGCCACCGGCACTTCGCCAAAGATCCGGTCGGGGGCGCCGACCACCGCCACCTCCTGCACCGCGGGGTGGCTGGCCAGGGTCTCCTCGACCTCGGCGGGCGAGATGTTGGCGCCGCCGCGGATGATGATGTCCTTGATGCGGCCGGTGATGAAGAAATTGCCCGCTGCGTCGCGGCGGCCCAGGTCGCCGGTGCGGAACAGATCGCCGACAAAGGCGCGGGCGGTCTGCTCGGGCGCGTTCAGGTAGCCCTGCATGGTGGCGGCGGCGTGGACCAGGATTTCGCCCTCTTCCCCGACCGCGCAATCGGTGCCGTCGGGCCGCACGATGCGCACCTTCAGCCCCGGTGCCGCCCGGCCCACCGCGCCTTCAGGCAGGGGGCGCGGATCATCGGACAGCCGGCCGAAGACCGGGGTGGATTCCGTCATCGCATAGTAATTCTGCAAATCGGCACCGAAGCGGGCGGCAAAGCGCTGGCGGGTTTCCGGCGCCAGCGGCGCGCCTGCGCAGATCATGACGCGCACATGGGTCAGGTCAAAGGTCAGGTCACGCTGTTCGCAATACTCCAGCATCATCGAGAACATCGTCGGCACGCCGTGATAGACGGTGATGCGATGGGCGACAAAAGCCTCAAGCACGTCGCGCGGGTGAAAACGCGGCAGGATGACGACCGTGCCGCCGCTTTGCAGCCCGGCCGCGGCCCCGGTGGACAGGCCGTAAAGATACCCCAGCGGCAGCGCCACCAGCGTGATGTCCCGGTCGGTCACGCCCCACATTTCGGCCAGCGCGCGGGGGGCCGCCGTCTGCGCCGCGTGGTCCAGCACGATGGCCTTTGGCGTGCCCGTGGTGCCCGAGGTGTAGATCACCAGAAACCGGTCTTCGGGGCGCACGTCGGCGGGGGGCTGCGGTTCGATGGCAGGCGCCGGGCTGCGCAGCAGGTCCAGCGGGATCACCTGGCCGTCCGGCACGGCCGCCGCCGCAATCTCGGCAACCGAGGCATCGCAGAGCAGCAGTTCGGCGCCGCTGTGGCGGAAGGTGTAGGCCACTTCGGCAGGCGTCAGGTTGGGATTGACCGGCACGAAGACCGCCCCGATCCGCGCTGCCGCGTAATAGCACAGCACCAGTTTCGGCCGGTTCGGGCTGTAGGCCGCAAAGACCGAACCCTGCCCCAACCCCAGGCTGCGCAGATGCAGCGCCGCGTCCTGAACCAGCGACATCAGCCGCGCATAGCTGAGCGTTTCATCGCCAAAGACGATGGCGGGGTGGTCCGGTCGGTGCGCGGCCACCTGTTCCAGCGCGGCAAAGACGGTTCGGGCGGGGTCGGCGGGGGCGGTCATGCTTTGGGTCCGTAAAGGGGGGTCAGAGGGGCGCGGGCAGACGGTCGTTCCGCCGCCGCGCCTCGGCTTCCAGGGTGCTGAAGCGCACGCCGGGTTGCGCCTGCATGTGGTCGATCAGCCGCGACAGCATCAGGATCCGCGGCCCGCGGCCGATCACCTGCGGGTGCATGGTCAGCGTGAAGACACCGTCGGCAACGTGGCGGTGGCAATAGTCGAACTCGTCCCGCCAGAGGCACAGCACATGGTCGGTGGCGTGCATGCCGCCAAAAAGCGGGCGGTTGGTGAAGGTGAAATAGGGGTAGTCGTCCAGCTCCCAGGCGACGGGCATCTCGATCAGCGCCGTGGGGTGGCCGGGCACGAACAGCTCGTCATCCACCCGGTCGCCCTGCCGGGCGCGGTAGGGGGTGAAATCGTCGGCCATCATGCTGCTGTCATAGACAAAGCCGCGCTCGGCCAGGATGCCGACCGAGGCCGAAGACAGGTCCCAGGCCGGAGAGCGATAGCCGACCGGCCGGAACGCGGCACCCAGCACGCCTTGCAGCTTGGCGATGGAGGCATCCAGCAGGCGGGCCTCTTCGGCCGGCTCCACTCCGATCGGGCTTTCGTGGCAGTAGCCATGCGCGCCGATCTCGTGCCCTGCGGCCAGGATGCGGCGGGTCTGATCGGGGTATGAGGCCGCGGTATGGGCCGGCACGAAGAAGGTGGCCTTCACCCCCTTTTCGGCCAGCAGGTCCAGCACCCGGCCCAGGCCCACATTCGCGCCGTATTCCCCGCGCGACACCGGCGTGGCCGAGGTCTGGCGAAAGGTGCTGACCCAGAGCGAGACCGCGTCGAAATCAAACGTCAGGCAGACCGTGGTCATGGCAGCAACCCCAGCCAGGCCATTTCCTCGTCGCCCTGCATCCGGCGCGAGATCACCAGCCGGTTGATGTCGTTGGTGCCCTCGCCGATGGTGTACAGCAGGGCCTCGCGGTGCAG
>JAGPCN010000155.1:7953-10085 GCA_018058035.1 Fuscovulum sp. | reverse complement strand
CAACGCATAGGAGCCGTCGGGCGTTTCAACCGTCAACTCGGCGTGGTCGGCGTGCTGCGTGACCGCCGTCACCCGGTTCTTCCAGCGCAGGTCGGTGCCCAGTTCAAGCGCGCGGTCGACCAGGTATTCCTCGACCCAGTATTGCTGCAGGTTGACGAAGGCGGGCATCTTGTGGCCGTCCTCGGGCAACAGGTCAAAGCTGAACACCTCGCGGTCGCGGTGGAAGGTGCGGCCGACCTTCCAGGTCACGCCCTTGTCGACGCAGGCCTGCCCCACCCCCAGTCGGTCCAGGATCTCCAGGCTGCGCTTCGACCAGCAGATCGCCCGGCTGCCGACCGAGACGACGTTGTTGTCGTCCAGCACGACCGAGGCGACGCCGTGGTTCGCCAGTTCCACCGCCATCGCCAGGCCGATGGGGCCGGCGCCCACGATGGCCACGCGGTGGCGCGGCTCGGGTCCGGTCAGGCCGGGGGGCGGGGTGTAGGGATAGGGGCGGTAATCGTAGGGCATCAGGGGTGATCCCGTTTCCACAGTTTCCAGACCGAATGGGCCAGCGAGCCGCCGAACATCAGCCCGGCCAGGCCCACCACCTCGACAATCGCCGGCCCCGAGGGCAGGCCGCGCACCGCCAGCGCCACCCCCAGCAGCGCCAGCCCCGCCACCGACACCGCGGCGCGGAACTTCAGCTCGCCGCGGCTGGGGCCAAAGCGGTTCATCCCTGCAGCGCCTCCCACATCTGGCGGTCACGCTCGGCCGTCCAGATGCGCGGGGTGTCGATGCCGCGGGCCTCGTCATAGGCGCGGGCGACGTTGAAGGGCAGGCAATGCTCGTAGATGGCAAAGTCCTTGAACTTGGGGTCGCAGGCGGCGCGCACCGCGTCCCAGGCTTCCTTCAGGGTGCCGCCGCGTGCGGCCACGCGGGCCGCGGGGCGATAGGTGCTGTCGATGAAGTCGGCGGTCGATTCGATGGCCTTGGCCACCATCTCGCGCCCCACCAGCGCATCGCCCCGGCCGGGGGCGATGGCGGCGGGGTCAAAGGCTGCGATGGCCTCAAGCGTGCCGCCCCAGTCGGCGAAATGGCCGTCGCCGCAGTAGCAGGCGCTGTGGTATTCCACGATGTCGCCGGTGAACATCACCTCGGCGTCGGGCACCCAGACCACCGCATCCCCGGCCGTATGGGCACGGCCAAGGTGCATGATGTCGACCCGCCGTTTGCCCAGATAGACCGTCATCGCATCCGAGAAGGTCGTGGTCGGCCAGGTCAGGCCGGGGATTTCTTCGTGCCCCTGGAAGAGGCGCGGAAAGCGGCCGAACTCGCTGTCCCAATCCTCTTGCCCGCGCTCTACCACCATGGCCCGCGCGGCATCCGACATGATGACCTGCCCGGCGCCGTAGGCACTTGCGCCCAGAACCCGCACCGCGTGGTAATGCGTCAGCACCAGGTGGCTGATCGGCTTGTCGGTCACGCCGCGGATGCAGTCGATCACCTTGCGCGCCAGCCGCGGGGTCGCCTGCGCCTCGACCACCATCACAGAGTCATCGCCGATGATGACGCCGGTATTCGGGTCGCCCTCGGCGGTAAAGGCCCAAAGCCCCTCGCCGATTTCCACGAAGCTGGTCTTCTTTTCGGTCAGGTCACCCTGACTTGCGAACGCCTTCGCCATGTCAATCCCCTTGCCAGGCCGTCAGGCCCATGATCCCTTGCGCCCCATGACGAAACGCATTCCCTATCTTGTCGCCGCCCTGATCGTCGCCCTTGCGGCCAGCTACCTGATCTGGATCGGGCGCGAGCCGATCTGCAAATGCGGCTACGTCAAGGTCTGGCACGGCCAGGTCGTCAGTTCCGAGAACAGCCAGCACATCGCCGACTGGTACACCCCCAGCCACATCATCCACGGCTTCCTGTTCTTCGGCCTGCTGTGGCTTGTCGCCCGCCGTCTGGCGCTTGGCTGGCGCCTTGCCATCGCGACCCTGATCGAAGCGGCGTGGGAGATCGTCGAGAATTCCGATGCCGTGATCGAGCGCTACCGCAGCGTGACGATCAGCCTGGACTACTACGGCGACTCGGTGCTGAACGTGGTGGCCGACATCGGCGCGATGATCCTTGGGTTCTTCCTTGCCGCCCGGCTGCCG
>JAGPCN010000155.1:0-7853 GCA_018058035.1 Fuscovulum sp. | reverse complement strand
AAGCGGCGGCTGGGACGGAACGCGGGGGCAGAGTCCTCCGGCCCCTTCACCTGGCCCCAGGGCCGCCGCACCGGCGTGCCCGAAACCACCACCGAAGACGCCCGCCCGTTATACCCGATCGGAATGTGCAGCCAGTTCGGCGGCAAGGCATTCTCGGGGCCCCGGAACATCGTGCCCACGTTGAAGGCATGGTGCCGTCCGGCGTAGAAATCGGTGTACTCGGCCACCAGGAACGGCATGTGCAGCGCCACTTCGGCGCGCGGCACCAGATGCTCCTCCACCGCCTCCCGCTCGGCCGCCCCTTCCGCCAGCAGCGCCTGCAACCGCGTCCGCAAGGCCGCCCAGACCGCCGGTCCCGCCTCCATCACCTCGTTCCAGAACGGCACGTCCAAGAGCGGCCCGCCGTCCAGCACCAGCAGCCCGGCCTCCTCCAGCCCGGACACATCCAGCACGGAATCCCCGATCGCCACCCCGCAGCGCGGCTCTTCCTCGCCCAGGGAAAACACCCCGCAGGGCAGGTTGTTCAGCGGAAACTCCGCATCGGCGCGGTTGGCGCCTTCGACCCAGGATCGCAGCAGCGGCATCTGCCCTCTTTCATCTGTCTGAAAATATCCCGGGGGTCCGGGGGCTGGCCCCCGGTCCGCCCGCCAAACACCTCACGCCGTCACTTGACGCCCGGCGTCCCGTCGAACTTCTTCTCCAGCGACCCCCAGCAATCGATGTAGTCTTCCTGCAGATGCCCGGCCTGCGCGGCAAAGGGCGTCAGGTGCTGCGGGAATCGCGTCTCGAACATGAAGGACATGGTATCCGACTGGCGGACCGGCACCATCGGCTCGTTCGAGGCATGCTCGAAGGCCTGCTTGTCCGGCCCATGCGGCAGCATGCAGTTGTGCAAGGACATGCCGCCGGGGACAAAGCCCTTGGGCTTGGCGTCGTAGACGCCATAGATGTTGCCCATCAGTTCCGACATGACGTTCTTGTGGTACCACGGCGGGCGGAAGGTGTTCTCTGCCACCATCCAGCGTTCGCGGAACAGCACGAAGTCGATGTTCGCCGTGCCCTCGATGCCGCTTGGCGCCGTCAGCACGGTGAAGATGCTGGGGTCGGGGTGGTCGAACAGCACCGCGCCGACCGGGCAATAGGTCTTCAGGTCGTACTTGCAGGGCGCGTAATTGCCGTGCCAGGCCACCACATCCAAGGGTGAGTGGCCGATCTGCGTTTCGTGGAACTGGCCGCACCACTTCACCGTCACGGTCGAGGGCGCATCACGGTCTTCATAGGCCGCCACCGGCGTCTTGAAGTCGCGCCGGTTCGCCATGCAGTTGGCGCCGATCGGGCCGCGGCCGGGCAGCTGGAACTTCTGGCCGTAATTCTCGCAAACGAACCCCCTGCACGGCCCTTCCAGCACCTCGACCCGGTAGACCAGCCCGCGCGGCAGGATGCAGATCTCCTGCGGCTCGACGTCGATGATGCCCAGTTCGGTGCAGAAGCGCAGCTTGCCCTCTTGCGGCACCACCAGAAGCTCGCCATCGGCGCTGAAGAAATAGGCGTCCTTCATCGACTCGGTGACCAGGTAGATATGGCTGGCCATCCCGGCCTGGGTGTTCACGTCGCCCGCCGTGACCATTGTGCGCATGCCGGTCAGCCAGGTCAGGCTTTCGCCCGCATGCGGCACCGGGTCCCAGCGATACTGGCCGAGGCTGATGATGTCGGGGGCGATGCAGGGCGCCGACTTCCACAACGGCAGGTCGATCTTGCGGAACCGGTGGGTGTGTTTCACCGACGGGCGGATGCGATAGCACCAGGTGCGCTCGTTCTGGTGGCTAGGCGCGGTAAAGGCGGTGCCGCTCAGCTGCTCGCCGTAAAGGCCGTAGTTGCACTTCTGCGGGCTGTTCATGCCCTGCGGCAGCGCGCCAGGCAGCGCCTCGGTTTCAAAGTCGTTGCCGAAGCCGGGCATGTAGCCTTCGACCGTGCCCTTGGTGTCGGCGGCCCGGACCAGCCCGGACCACAGTGCCTGCGTGTTCATTGGCGGCCTCCGCGGCAGAGTGGAAAGATGAGTCTTCCTGACAGCGATTATCGTTGCACTTGCAACGAAGTCAAGCCGCCTGTCTGTCCGCTCAGCGTGCCATGGCGCGGGCCAACAGCAGCGCGGCCAGCGCGGTCGGCAGGGCGATGCCGACCAGCAGCCAGAAAAAGCCGCGCTCGCCCAGCCCGGCCATCAGCGCGCCCAGAAGGAACGGCGCGCCGATACCGCCCGCCAGCCCGGCCGACAGGATCATCGGCGTGACACGCGGATCGTCGCCCATCTTGCCGGCGGCGGCGACGAAATAGCCCGGAAAGAACATCCCGGCCGAGATGCCCAGGGCGACAAAGGCCGGCCCCGGCAGCCACAGCGCGGCGACCAGCGCAGAGGCGGCGGCCCAGACCATCGCCGCAAGGTAGATGGCAAAGGGCGTGACCCGATGCGCGGTGAACCCCAGCACGATCCGCGCCGCCAGGAAGGCCAGGAAGAAGGCCGACAGATATTGCGCGGCGCGGGCCTCGGTCACCCCGGCAGCAATCAGCGCGGTGGGGCCAAGGCCGATCAGGCTGGCCTCGATGCCGACGCTGATGGCGCCAAAGGCCAGGATCGGCCAATGCGGCCGCAGCCCGGTGTGCGCTACCGGGGCCGCCGTGGCGGCGGTTCCGCGCGGCTCTCCGGCAAAGACCCAGGCCAGCGCGCAGCCCCCCGCCATCAGCGCAAAGACCAGGGCCGAGGCGCTGCCCAGCCAGACGAAGACCAGCGGCGCCACGATTGCGCCCGCCGCAAAGGCGGCGTTCAACAACGACAGCATCGAGGCCCCACGGGCGCCGAACGCCTTCAGGACCCGCGGGTTGAACGAGGCCGTCGCCATGCCGTAGCCGACGCCGAACAGGACCGAGGCCGCCAGCATCGCCCCCCAGGCCGGCTGCGCCGCCAGCGCCGCCGCGCCCAGCGTCAAGAGCGCCAGCGCATGCCGCGGCACGATCCGGTGCGACAGCAGGAACATCGTCGCCACCCCGATGGCCGAGCCGATCCACTGCGCCGAAACCAGCAACGCCGCCTCGCCCTCGGGCAAGAGAAAGCGGCGGGTCGCCTCGGGCAGGGTGGGGCCGAACAGCGACTGGCCGAACCCCATCAGGCCAAAGGTCGCCAGCCCGGCGAACAGCAGCCGCCAGGCCGCCCGCATGTTGTCCTGCACGATGGTCTCTCCTGCCTGCGCGCGGCTCCTTCGCTTGGCGCGCGGGGCTTGTCAACGCTTGCAGCGGGCGGGGCTTTCGGTCAGCAATTGCTCAGGCCCGGGGTGACCGTTCCATGCACGATTTCGACCTTTCCGCCTTTCTGCCCTATCAGCTGGCCGTCGCCGCCGCCCGCGTGTCCAAGGGCTTTGCCGACCGCTACCGGGCCGAGTTCGGGCTATCGATTCCCGAATGGCGGGTTCTGGCGCATCTGGCGGGCGCAGATGCGGTGTCGGTGCGCGAGATTCACGCGCGGGTCGACATGGACAAATCCAAGGTCAGCCGGGCCGCGGCGCGGCTGGAAGAGGCGGGGCTGATCGAAAAGCGCGAGAATGCGGCGGACCGGCGGCTGCTGGACATGCGGCTGACCGACAAGGGGCGCGACCTGATCGGGCGGATCGTGCCCATCGCCGATGCCTTTCAGGCCGAGGTCGAGGCCCGCCTGGGCGAGGATGCCGCCGCCTTTCGCCGGGCGCTGGCACGGTTGTCGGAGGACAGATGATCACGCTTTACGATTACTGGCGATCTTCGGCCAGCTACCGGGTCCGGATCGCGCTGAACCTTCTGGGGCTGGAATATCGGGCGGTGCCGGTGAACCTGCTGGAGCGCGCCCACAAGGCCCCCGAAAACCTGGCGCGGAACCCGCAGGGCCTTGTTCCCACGCTGGAAATCGACGGGCTGGTGCTGGTGCAATCGCTGGCGATCCTGGAGTACCTGAACGACACGCGGGGTGGGCTGCTGCCTGCGGATGCGGCCGGCAAGGCGCGGGTGCGGGCGATCTCGGATGCCATCGCAATGGAGATCGCGCCGGTCTGCAACCTGTCGGTCCGCAACCGTGTGGCCCAGCTTTCGGGCGGGGCGGTAACCGCAGACGACTGGCAAAGGTCCATCATCTCCAATGGCTTCGACGCGGTCGAGCGGATGCTGGGGGCGCCGCAGACCGGGCGGTTCTGCCATGGCGACAGCGTGACCATCGCCGACCTCTGCCTGGTGCCGCAGGTCTACAACGCGCGGCGGGTAGGGCTGGACGTGGCGTCATGGCCGACAATCGCGCGGATCGTGGCTAACCTTGACGATATCCCCGCCGTCGCGGCGGCCCTGCCCGAGAAGGTGAAGCCATGACCGACGTCTACATCCTGTCTGCCGCCCGCACGGCGATTGGCACATTTGGTGGCTCTCTGGCCGGAATGCCGCCCATCGACATCGCTACCCATGCGGCCCGCGCCGCCATCGCCCGCGCCGGGGTCGAGGCGGCGCAGGTCGGCACCGTGGTCTTCGGCCATGTCATCAACACCGAGCCGCGCGACATGTACCTGTCCCGCGTCGCGGCGATGCAGGCGGGGGTGCCCGAGGGCACTCCGGCGATGAACGTGAACCGGCTGTGCGGGTCGGGGGCGCAGGCGATTGTCTCGGCATATCAGATGCTTGCCATGGGCGATGCCGAGATCGCGCTGGCCGGCGGGGCCGAGTGCATGAGCCGGTCGCCCTATGCCCTGCCCGCCGCGCGGTGGGGGCAGAAGATGGGGGATACCCGCGCGCTGGACATGATGACCGGCGCGCTGACCTGCCCGTTCGGGACCGGGCACATGGGGGTGACGGCCGAGAACGTGGCGGCGCGGGATGGCATCAGCCGGGCCGACCAGGATGCCTTTGCGCTGCTCTCGCAGGCCCGCGCTGCGGCGGCAATCGCGGCCGGACACTTTGCGCAAGAGATTGTTCCGATCGAGATTTCCGGCCGCAAGGGGACCGTGGTCTTTGACCGCGACGAACACCCCAAGGCGACGAGCGCGGAGGCTTTGGCGGGGCTGAAGCCGGCGTTCCAGAAGGACGGAACGGTGACGGCGGGCAACGCAAGCGGGCTGAACGACGGGGCGGCGGCCTTGGTGCTGGCCTCGGGCAAGGCCGCGAAGGGGCTGAAACCGCGGGCACGGATCATGGGCCATGCGGTGGCCGGGGTGGACCCAAAGGTGATGGGGCTGGGGCCGATTCCGGCCGTGCGCACCCTGTGCGCCAAGCTGGGCATCACCCCGCAAATCTTTGATATCGTTGAGTCGAACGAGGCATTCGCCGCCCAGGCCATCGCCGTTTCCCGCGCCCTGGACCTGGAGCCGGCGCGCGTGAACCCGAACGGCGGGGCGATTGCCCTGGGGCATCCGGTGGGGGCCACCGGCGCCATCCTGACGGTCAAGGCGCTGCACGCGCTGGAACGGACGGGGGGCAAGACCGCGCTGATCACCATGTGCATCGGTGGTGGTCAGGGCATCGCGCTGGCGATCGAGCGGGCCTGACCGCTACCAGACGCGCACCGTGGCGCGGGCGGACCGGCCCGCCGCGTCGATCACCGACAGGGTGACAAAGCCGGTTCCCGGCAGGGCGAGGATGCTTTCGCGGTCGCGCGTCGCGACCATCAGCGGTGCGCCGTCGACCAGCCAGGTGAAGGGCGCGGTGCCGCCGCGCACGCGCACCATCAGGCCGGCGGGCAACAGCTCGACCTCGGCGCCATCGGGGGGGAAGGCGACGGCGGGCGCATCGGGCGCCGCGTCGAAGGCGGCGGTGCGCGAGCGGAAGCGTTGCAGCGGCTGCGGCAGTTCGGCGTTGGCGACCAGCAGGGTGGCGGGCGGCGCGGGGGGCTGCGGGTCAAGCTGCGGTTTCAGCCGGTTGAAGGCCTGGAACAGCACCGGCGCGGCCAGCTCGGCCCCGAAGGCGCCGGGCACCGGCGTGCCATCGGGCCGCCCCATCCAGACGCCGATGACGTGCCGCCCGTCAAAGCCGATGGCCCAGGCATCGCGGTGGCCGTAAGAGGTGCCGGTCTTGTAGGCCAGCCGGTTCTGCGGCGCGCCGGGCGGGGGGGCCAGGCCGGCCAGGATGTCGCCCACCTGCCAG
This sequence comes from Fuscovulum sp., assembly GCA_018058035.1. GTDB lineage: Bacteria > Pseudomonadota > Alphaproteobacteria > Rhodobacterales > Rhodobacteraceae > Pseudogemmobacter. The sequence continues at coordinate 1,712 of JAGPCN010000155.1, read as the reverse complement.
GCGGCGACGGCGCTGACCAGGCGCTGGCCTTCGGGGCGGTCGCCGGTCTGCCGCCAGGTCAGCGGCAGAGCCACGCCGCCGCGCGCCAGTGCCGCATAAAGCTGCACCATGTCCTGCAGCGTGACGCCGACGCCGCCCAGCGAAACGGCCAGCCCCGGCTGCCCGCCGGGCAGGTCATAGGCCATTCCGGCCTTGCCCATCGCCGACAGAAGGCGGGCGGGGCCAAGCGCGTCGGTCAGCAGCACGACGGGGATGTTCAGCGACTGCTGCAACGCCTCGCGCACCCGGATTTCGCCGCGGAAAAGTTTGTCAAAGTTCTGCGGGGCATAGGTGCCGAAGGTGACGGGGCGGTCGTCGATCATCGTTTCGGGGTGGGCCAGGCCTTCGTCGAAGGCCAGCGCATAGACCAGCGGTTTCAGCGTGGAACCGGGGCTGCGCAGCGCCGCCGTCATGTCGACAAAGCCCTGCCGCCGGTCATCGACCAGCCCGGCCGAGCCGACCGATGCGAGGATCTCGCCCGAGGCATGGTCGGCGACGACGATGGCGACTTGCAGGTCCTCGCCCCGGCCGCGCAGCGCGTCACGGGCCAGCGATTCCAGCGCCTTTTGCAGCGGCAGGTCCAGTGTCAGGCGGTGTTCGCCCGCCACCGGATCTTCGGTGCGGGCGCGGTCGGCCAAGTGGGGGGCATAGGCCGGAAAGGGCTTGCGCAGCCCGGGCACGGGTTCGGACAGGGCGGCCTGCGCCTCTTCGGCGTCGATCAGGTGGAAGGTGACGGCGCGGTCCAGCACGCGGTCGCGCGCGGCCTCGGCCCGGTCGGCGGCGCGGTCGGGGCGGCGGGTTTCGGGCGATTGCGGAATGGCCACCAGAAGGGCGGCCTCGGCCGGGGTCAGGCGGGCGGGTTCCTTGCCGAAATAGGAAAGGGACGCCGCGCGGATGCCTTCGAGATTGCCGCCATAGGGGGCCAGCAGCAGGTAAAGCGACAGGATTTCGTCCTTGGAAAGCCGCCGTTCCAGCGCCAGCGCCACCCGCATCTGCCTGAGCTTGCCGCCCACTTCGCCGGTGGTGCCCTCTTCCAGCAGGCGGGCGACCTGCATCGTCAGGGTGGACCCGCCCGAGACGATGCGGCCGTTGGTGATCGCCTGCCAGCCCGCGCGCAACAGGCCGCGCAGGTCGACGCCGGGGTGGTCGCGGAACCGGCGGTCTTCGTAGGTCAGCAGCATGTCGATGTAGCGGGGGTCGACCTCGTCCAGGTCGACGGCCAGCCGCCAGCGCCCATCGGCCACGGTATAGGCGCGCAGAAGCTGGCCGTTGCGGTCCAGCACTTCGGTGCTGGTCTGGATCGTCAGGGGCGGCAGGACGGTGGCGTCGATCCAGTCGTCGACCGCGTCGCGGCCAAGCGCGGCGAGCCAGAGGCCCGCCGCCGCAGATATCAGCCAGCGCGCGCGCATGTCACTGGGCGGCGATGGTCACGGTTCCCACGTCGCTGCGGGCGCGGAAATCGGGGCGGTACATGTCCTCGACCGAGGCCGCCGGGTGGTGGAAGGTGCCGGGGCTGATGGCGCGGACGACATAGGCCAGCCGGAAGCTGTTGGAGGAGGCCCAGTCGACGGCGGTGACAAAGCGGTCCTGGCGGAATTCGCTGTGCGTCACGTCGACCAGGGCATCCAGCCAGTCGATATTGGCGACCGCGCCGGCGGTCATCAGGTTGGGGT
>JAGPCN010000368.1 GCA_018058035.1 Fuscovulum sp. | reverse complement strand
AGACAGGAGAGCCCATGGCCCGCCCCCGGCCCGAACCGACCCCGATCCAGACATTCCTGGCGCCGCTGGCCCGCCTGGCGCAGCGCCAGCCCGCCATCGAGGCGCTGGTGTTCTGGCATTCCTCGGGCTGGCCCGATGAACCGACCGAAGAGCTTGAGGCCGAGGAAATCGCCTTCTGGGCCGAGGGGTTGCTGGACGAAGGCTTTCGGCTGGACTGGCGCATCCTGGCCGCCGCCGACGCGCCCGACCGGGCCGACCATGTGCAGATGTACCTGTGGGAAGACGGCGACCCACCGCCGCCCGAACCCATGGCCCAGGGTTGGCGGGTGATCGACCGCGGGCGCTGGCCCGCCGGAGCGGCATGAACCGGCTGCTGCGCGGCCTTGGCCCCGCGCTGCCCCGCCCCCACCTGGCCGAGGCGCTGCGCGCCGGCGCGGGGGCCGCGCTTGGGCTGGCGCTGACGGCGCTGGTGCTGCAACGCAGCGGCATGGCCGGGGCGGGGCTGATCGCGCCCTTCGGCGCCTCGGCCTTCCTGATCTTTGCGGTGCCGAACAGCCCGCTGGCGCAGCCCTGGTCGGCCATCGTCGGCTCGACCGTGTCGGCGCTGGTTGCGGCGGCGGTGCTGCACCTGCCTTTGCCGGTCTTTGCCAATGCCGCGCTGGCCGTGGGCGCCGCGATCCTGGCCATGGCGGCGACCCGGTCGATGCACCCGCCCGCCGGGGCGGTGGCGCTGCTGGTGGTGCTGAGCGCCGACCCCGCCGCGCCGCCGGGGCCGTTCCTTGCCCTGTCGCCGGTCGCCGAGGGCGCGGCGGTGCTGGTGCTGGCGGGCATCCTGTGGAACCGGCTGACCGGGCGGGTCTATCCGTTCCGCCAGCCCGCCGCGCAGGGGCCGCACGGCACCGCCGACCCAGCCGCCGACCGCCGCCTGGGCCTGCGCCCCGACGACCTGCGGATGATCCTGGACCGCCTGCGCCTGTCGCCCAACCTGGGCCCCGAGGATCTGGGCCGCGCCCTGGAACAGGCCGAGGTCGAGGCGACCGCCCGCCACCTGGGCGCCCTGGCCGCCAGCGATATCATGTCGCGCGACGTGATCGCCGTCGCCCCCGGCACGCCGGCGGCGCAGGTCGCCCAGGCCTTCCTGAGCTACGGTTTCAACACCCTGCCGCTTTGCGCGCCCGACGGCGGGCTGGCCGGGCTGATCGACGACCGCTCCCTGATCGGCGCCAACCCCGAGGCCCTGGCCGAATCGCTGGCCCATCCCGTCACCGCCCTGCCGCCGCAGGCCGGGCTGGCCGATCTGTTGCCGCTGTTGTCCGATGGCCACCAGCAAAGCGTGCCCATCGTCGAGGCCGGCCGCCTGATCGGCATCGTCACCCGATCCGACCTCATCACCCTTCTGGCCGCCAAGATCCGCACTCAGGACGAACCCGCATGACCCACATCTTCCAGACCCTGCACGCCGACTGCGCCCGCCTGGGCACCCGGCTTTTCACCATCACCGCGCTGGACCAGGGCGCCGGCGTGTTCCGCCGCGTCCATACCTCGCATCCGGTCGAGTACCCCACCTCGGGGACCAAGCCGATGACGGCGGACGGCTGGCACGATCACTGCATCGTCGGGCGGCAGACCTTTGTCGCCAATACGCCGCCGGAATTCGCCCGCTACTTCTTTGATCATGAGCTGATCGTGTCGCTGGGCCTGGGTTCCTGCATCAACATCCCGGTCCACGACGGCGCCGGCGGGCCGGTCCTGGGCACCGTCAACCTGCTGGCCGAGGCGGGGCATTTCACCCCCGACCGGCTGGCCGCCTATCAGGCGCTGGTGCAGGCCGCGGCGCCGGCGCTTTGTGCCGCCCTGCCCGCCGCGCTGGCCGCCTAGGGCGATGGCCTTCACCCTGCGCCAATTGCAGTTCTTCATCGCCGCGGCCGAGGCCGGGTCGGTGACAGGGGCCGCGCGGGCGCTGTCGATCAGCCAGTCTTCGGTGACCGAGGCGATCCGCGCGCTGGAAGACGACCTGGGCGTGCCGCTGTTCGACCGCCAGGCCCGGGGGCTTGAGATCACCCACAAGGGCAGCGCCTTCCTGCGCCACGCCCGGCAGATCCTGGCCGACGTAGCGACCGCCCGCGCCGCCTTTCGCGACGAAACCGAAACCACCCGCGGCCGGCTGTCGCTGGGCGTCACCAGCCTGGTTGCGGGCTATGTGCTGTCCGACATCCTGTCGCGCTTTCGCCGCGCCCACCCGCAGGTCGAGCTGAACGTGACCGAGGATAACGGCGATTACCTGCAACACCTGCTGATCGGCGGCGAACTGGATGTGGCGGTGCTGCTGACCTCGTCGGTCAAGGACCGCATGGCGCTGCATGTCGAGACGCTGGTGGTGTCGCCCTATCGGCTGTGGCTGCCGCTGGGGCATCCGCTGGCCCAGCAAGAGGCCATCGCGCTTGAGGATATGGCCGGCCAGCCCTTGATCCAGCTGATGGTGGACGAGATCGAGGAGTCGACCCGCCGCCTGACCGCCGCCCTGCCGGTGAAACCCCAGGTCGCCTTCCGCACCCGCAGTGTGGAGGCCGTGCGCTCGCTGGTCGCCACCGGCGCGGGCCTGGCGATCCTGCCCAGCCTGGTCTATCGCCCCTGGAGCCTGGAAGGCGACCGGATCGAGATCCGCGATGTCTCGGGCGACCTGCCTTCGGTTCAGGTGGGGTTGGCCTGGCGGCGCGGCGCGCCGCTGTCGGCGCCCGCGCACAACTTCGTCCGCTCGGCCCAGGGGGCGATTGCCAGCCGTTAGCGCGGCGTTACTGCGACCCGCCGACGAAGACGAAGTAGATGGCCGACCCGTCGGTCGCCACGCCCACGCCCATCTCGCGGATCGACGGGTTCAGCACATTGGCCCAGTGCGGCTTGCTGTTGCG
>JAGPCN010000154.1 GCA_018058035.1 Fuscovulum sp. | reverse complement strand
GGCGGGCAGCCCAGCGTCACCACCCCCGCCCCGATCCGCAAGGCCCCCCGCGCCGCCAGCCGCGCCGCCCCGCCGCGCCCGGAAGGGCCGGAGAGGACGAGGGCGTGGCCGTGGGAGTATTTGTGGCCATTCCGTGCTTCCACCCAGCCCTTCTTGCCCAGCATATAGGGGGGCAGCGCACCCGGACTGTGTGAGCCCCCTTCGGCCGAGGCCAGGGGACCTGCCAGCGACAGCATGACCCGCCGCCTGATACCGGTCCAATGTCCGCGTCTTCGGACGGGATCCTGCAGCTGCCTCCAGGGGCCGATGCCAATGTCCGCGATGACAATGCGGCCACAGTGTTCAGGCCCTTCGTTGAGGAAATGACCCGCTCGAAGGCAGTCGAATGTGACGGTGAGCGCGGCGCAGGGTCGCGCCCAACCACCAACCAACATCTTCCCACTGTCAAGGCAAAGACCAGACGGCGCATCTATGGCGACAAGCCGAGGATAGTGCTCGCCGCCGTAGCCACCAAGATGGCGCAGGAACGCGGCCAGTTCGCCCTCTGGCTGGCGCGTCAGCCCTGTCCCGAAGATTGCATCGACATACAGGTCGGCATAGGCGTTCCCGTGCATTGCATGGGGTGCGCGGAACGCCCGTTCCGTCAGTTCCCGCACTTCCCCCATCCCCAGCCACCGCTCATAGTTCACCCGCGCATCCGGCGGCATCCGGTCCGGGTCGCCGTAGAGGAAGACCTCCACCTCCCAGCCCCACTCCTTCAACAGCCGCGCCACGACGAAGCCGTCGCCGCCGTTGTTGCCCGGTCCGCACAGCACCACCGCCCGGTGCGAGGTGGCCTTCAGCTCTGGCCATTCCTGAAAGATCGCCTCGACCACGCCCCGCCCGGCGCGCTCCATCAGCTCAAGCCCCGTCACTTCGCCGGACGCAATCGCCGCCTGTTCGATGGCCCGCATCTGCGCGGCGGTCAGAAGTTCGGTCATTCTCCAGGCACCCGCTTTCACAAACCGCCCGATCCGCGGGCGCATCGCACAAATTTTGAGCACAACCAAGGGATTCCCCGCCAGGCTGCCCCCGCAAGAAACCCTGTCACATTGTCCCCCCGGCGGGGAAGTGGTCAGACAGCCCCAGACCTAGCCAGCGGGAGACTCGGCCCATGAAGAAGATCGAAGCCATCATCAAGCCGTTCAAGCTGGACGAGGTGAAGGAGGCGCTTCAGGAAGCCGGAATCCAGGGCCTGACCGTCACCGAGATCAAGGGTTTCGGCCGCCAGAAGGGCCATACCGAGCTTTATCGCGGCGCCGAATATGTCGTCGATTTCCTGCCCAAGGTGAAGATCGAGGTGGTGCTGACCGACGACATGGTCGATGCCGCCATCGAGGCCATCGTGACCGCCGCCCGCACCGACAAGATCGGCGACGGCAAGATATTCGTCACCCCCGTCGAACAGGCCATCCGCATCCGCACCGGCGAAACCGGCGACGACGCGATTTGAACCGGGGACCCCGAATTTTCGTCGAAAATTCGCCCCCCTGACGAAACCGGCCCGCAAGGGCAAAGACCGAACCCCAAACCGAAAGGCAGCATGATGAGCGCAGTCGCGAAGGCTCTGAAACTGATCAAGGACGAAGAGATCGAATATGTCGATGTCCGCTTCACCGACCCCAAGGGCAAGCTGCAGCATGTGACGCTGGTCAGCGACCTGGTCGACGAGGACTTCTTCGAGGAAGGCTTCATGTTCGACGGCTCGTCGATCGCCGGCTGGAAGTCGATCGACCAGTCCGACATGAAGCTGATGCCCGATGCGGCCAGCGCCTACATCGACCCGTTCTATGCCGAAAAGACCCTCTGCCTGCATTGCAACGTGGTCGAACCCGACACCGGCGAGGCCTATCCCCGCTGCCCGCGCCAGACCGCGCTGAAGGCCGAGGCCTATCTGAGATCCTCCGGCATCGGCGACACCGCCTATTTCGGGCCCGAAGCCGAATTCTTCATCTTCGACGACGTGCGCTATTCGGTGACCCCGAACAAGGTTTCGTTCCAGCTGGACGCCGAGGCCGCCGCCTGGAACACCGACTCCTCCTTTGAGGGCGGCAACCTGGCCCACCGTGCCGGCTACAAGGGCGGCTACTTTCCGGTGAACCCGATCGACGAGGCCCAGGACATCCGCGGCGAGATGCTGTCGACGATGAAGCGCATGGGCATCCGGGTCGACAAGCACCACCACGAAGTGGCGACCTGCCAGCACGAACTGGGGATGATCTTCGGCGGTCTGGTCGAACAGGCCGACAACATGCAGAAGTACAAATACGTCATCCACAACGTCGCGGCCGCCTATGGCAAGACCGTGACCTTCATGCCGAAGCCCATGAAGGGCGACAACGGCAGCGGCATGCACGTCAACATGTCGATCTGGAAGGGCGGCAAGCCGCTCTTTGCCGGCGACAAGTACGCCGACCTTTCCCAGGAGGCGCTGTGGTTCATCGGCGGCATCCTGAAGCACGCCAAGGCACTGAACGCGCTGACCAACCCGGCCACCAACAGCTACAAGCGGCTGATCCCCGGCTTCGAGGCCCCGGTGCTGCGTGCCTATTCGGCCCGCAACCGCAGTGGCTGCGTCCGCATTCCGTGGACCGAATCGCCGAAGGCCAAGCGTGTCGAGGCCCGCTTCCCCGATCCGGCGGCCAACCCCTACCTGGCCTTCGCGGCGCTGATGATGGCCGGCCTTGACGGCATCAAGAACAAGATCGACCCGGGCCCGGCCTCGGACAAGGACCTCTATGACCTGCCGCCCGAGGAACTGGCGCAGATCCCCACCGTCTGCGGGTCGCTTCGCGAGGCGCTGGAGGAGCTGGAAAAGGACATGGACTTCCTGCTGGCGGGCGACGTCTTCACCCGCGACCAACTGGAAAGCTACATGGCGCTGAAGTGGGAAGAGGTCTATGCCTTCGAGCATACCCCCCACCCGATCGAGTACCAGATGTACTATTCCTGCTGATCCGTCCGGCAGGCAAGGCAGGGGGCCGTCCTTCGGGGCGGCCCCTTGGCTTTGCAATCGGCGCCAAGCGCCATCCGGCTGCCATCTTCCTGCCCGGCCGCCGCCGCAATCTCACCGCAGGTTAACCACGGTGAACGGATTGTGCAGGACCATGGCCCCGAAAAAGTCGAAGAAGAACCCCGTCGAAGGCCGCCCCAGCATCTGGGCCGAGGGCAGCCAGAACCCGCCGTTCGAGCTGCGCACCTTTGCGCTGGCCACGGTGATCTTTACCCGCGAAAGCCTGTCGGGGCTGCTCGATCGCTGCTCGGCCTCGGCCGCCGGCGCGGCCGTGGCGGTGGCCGACGGGCGCTGGCGCGTTCCCTCCGACCGGCTGGGCCGCAGCGGCCGCTACCTGCCCAGCGTCGAGAGCATCGCCCAGGCGATCCACGGCGGCGGCGAGGTGCTGTCGCGCGCGGCGCGTCGTGTGACGCCGGGGGCCGAGATGGTGGCGGCCCAGTCGATCTTTACCGCCCGCCCCGACCCGGCGCGAATGCCCGCCCCGATGCCGCCCGAGTCGGTGGTCGATTCGGTGGCCGAGTCGGTGGCCAACGATCCGGCCGAACCCGAAGGCGCCGCCCTCTGGTCCGCCGCCGCCAAACCGCAGGCCGGCGATCCGGCGGATACCGACCTCGCCGCGATCCGCGCGCTGATCGGCGACCCGTCCCCGTCGCCATCACCGTCGCCGCGGCCCCTGCGCCCCGTCGCCCGTCCCGCAACGGCCGATCCCACGCCGGCACCGCGCCCCGCGGCGACCGGCTGGCGCCGGGAATGGCTGGCCGACACGCTGGCAACGGGCCTTGGCTATGGCCTGCTGGTGGTCTCGGTGCCGGTCGGGGCCGTGCGCGCCGCGCTGGCGCATCTGAACGGCGAGGATCTGCGCAAGCTGGTGGCCGAAGGCTAAGCCCGCCCCCTAGTGAATCGTCGCCAGCAAGGCGGCGTGTTCCTCAGCGGTCAGGGTTTCGGCCAGCACCACATAGGTGTGGATGGCAAAGACCACCGCGCGGGTTTCCGGCAGCCGCAGCAGGCACTGGCGCTCGCAGCGCACATAGCGATGCGTGACCGGCCTTGGGCGGCGCTGGCCCTCGGTGCGGGGCTGGTGCAGTTCGGCATCGTCATAGGTCAGGAAGTTCATCCGCCACAGCGGCTGTTCAGGGCGGATCGCGTCGAACAGCCGCTGCACGCGGCGCGCGACGCCCTCGTCATAGGGCGTGACCGGCTCATGGATCGACACCATGGCGCGTCCCAGCTTCTGGCGCAGCGACCAGGACGCCGGAAAGCACAGGATGCCGCCGGTCAGCCGGCTTTCCTCGCCGGCCTGTTCCATCAGGCAGAGGTCCTCTTGCACCAGATGGCCCAGGGTCAGCAGCGGCGCGGTGCGGTCCAGGGCCACCGTCACGCCATCGGGGCGCAGCACCTCGTCGCGGCCGATGCGAAAGCCGGGGTCCTGCGACAGTCTTTGCACCACGCGGTCATACAGCTCATCGGCGGCGGGCCGGGCCTCGGGCAGCAGGGCATGCACCACCTCGGGCACCGCGGCGATCAGGCGGGCCCGTTCGGCCATCTGGCCGGCGTAGGCGTCGTCGATGCGCAGCCAGTCGTCGCCCTCGACCGGCAGGATGCCGGGCAGGCGGGCGGTGCGCGGGTCCATCCAGGGCAGGAACGGCAGGCGCGATTGCAGGATCGGGTGTGTCTGGGGGGCAAGATCGGTCATGGCCGCAGTTAACCCCGCCTCGGAGCGAAGGAAAAGCCCCGCGACCCTTCGCCGCCGCATTCCCCGAGGCCCGGCCCACGATTTCGCGCGACAGCGCCGCGGAACGGGCTAAGGTGGGTCCATGCGGCCGCGACAAAGGCGGTCGCCGAACCGGCGGCCGGACAGATGGGGCCGCCAGCCGATGCTGGTCCCCACCCGCCACTGGCCGCCCCCGGCCCAAGGGAGGCACCAGATGAGCCACGTTTCCAACGGCACCCGATGCGCCGCGCTGGTTGGCGCGCATGGCAGCGGCAAGACCACGCTCTTCGAGGCGTTGTTGCACACCGCCGGCGCAACCGACCGACGCGGCACCCAGAAAGACCGCAACACCGTGGGCGACGGCGCGCCGGAAGCCCGCGCCCGCGGCATTTCCACCGAAATGTCGGTGGCCGCCTGCCGCTTCATGGACGAGGACTGGGCGTTGATCGACTGCCCCGGCTCGGTCGAGCTGCTGTCCGACACCCGCGCCGCGCTGATGGTGGCGGATGTGGCGGTGGTGGTCTGCGACCCCTTCCCCGACCGCGCGGTCGCCATCTCGCCGATCCTGAAGTTCCTCGATGACCGGCGCATCCCGCACATGATCTTCATCAACCGGATGGACGCCCCCGAGGCGCATGTCCGCGCCACCTTTCACGCGCTTCAGGGCCTGTCCGAACGCCCGCTGGCCTTGCGCGAAATTCCGCTGCGCGATGCCGCCGGCCATGTCACCGGCATGATCGACCTGGTCAGCGAACGCGCCTGGCGGTGGAACCCGCAGAAACCCTCGGACCTGATCCCGCTGCCCGAGGCGGCGAAGGGCGACGAAGGCACCGCCCGGTCGGCGATGCTTGAGGCGCTGGCCGATTTCGACGACCAGATCCTGGAGCAGGTCCTGTCCGACATCACGCCCGCGCCGGGGCAGATCTATGCCTCGCTGGCCAAGGACCTTGAGGCCGACCTGGTGGTGCCGGTGTTCTTCGGCGCGGCCGAGCATGAAAACGGCGTGCGCCGGCTGTGGAAGGCCCTGCGCCACGATTGCCCGTCACCCGCCGCCACCGCGACCCGGCTGGGGATGCCGCAGTCCGGCGCCGTGGCCCAGGTGATCAAGACCTTCCAATCCGGTCAGGCCGGCCGCGCCGCAATGGCCCGGATCTGGGCGGGCGAGGTCAAGGACGGCATCGTCCTGGGGCCTGATCGCGTGGGCTCGGTCGCCGCCGCGATGGGGCGCAAGTACACGCCCAAGGGCCACGCGGCCGCCGGCGATCTGGTGGTTCTGGGCCGCATGGCGCAGGTCAAGGCCGGCGAGGTGATCGGCGAAGGCGGCCTCTTGCATCGCCCCGACTGGCCCGAACCCCCTGCCCCGGTCGCGGCGCTGGCGATCCGCGCCGAACACCCCGCCGACGAGGCCAAGCTGTCGACCGCGCTGGCCCGGTTGATGGATGAAGACCCGGCGCTGTCGGTCGCCTTCGTCTCGGAAACCGGCGAGACGCTGTTGCAGGGCCAGGGCGACATCCACCTGGCCATCGCGCTGTCGACCCTGAAATCCGAGGCCGGGCTGTCGGTGAAGACCGCGCCGCCCACCGTTTCCTACCGCGAAACGATCACCAAGGGCACGACGCTGCACACACGCCACAAGAAACAATCCGGCGGCCACGGCGAATTCGCCGACATCGTGGTCGAAGTGGCGCCGCGCGGCCGCGGCGATGGCTTCTCGTTCTCGGACCGGATCACCGGCGGCGTGGTGCCCAAGCAATACATCCCGGCGGTGCAGAAGGGGGTGGAAACGGCGCTGTCGCGCGGCTCGCTGGGCTTTCCGGTGGTCGATGTCGGCGTGGTGCTGACCGATGGCAGCTATCACGCCGTCGACAGTTCCGACTTCGCCTTCCAGAAGGCGGGCGCCAAGGCGATGGCCGAGGCCCTGCCCGCCTGCGGCCCCGTCCTGCTGGAGCCGGTGATGGAGGTGGTGATCAGTATCCCGTCCGAGTTCACGCCCCGCGCGCAGCGCATCGTCACCTCGCGCCGCGGCCAGCTCTTGGGGTTCGACGCGAAAGAGGGCTGGAAGGGCTGGGACGAGGTCTCGGCCCTCATCCCGGCGGCCGAGATGGCGGGGATGATCACCGAAATCCGCAGCCAGACTTTGGGCGTGGGTTTCTACACCGCCGGCTTCCACCACCTGGACCAGATCGCCGGGCGCGAGGCCGATCAGGTGATCGCCGCCCGCGCAGCGGCGCTGAAGGGCTAGGCACCCGGCCGGAAGGCGACACCGCGCGTCGCCTTCCGGCAATTCCCACCCTGGGTTTGCAGTCAGCTTGGGCGGCAAAGGGAGGCCCGCCATGCATGAGCCCTATGCGCAAACCCGCCGCAAGATCGACCCCGCCCGCGCCGACCGGCTGGCCGACGGCACGCCCAACGACAACGACCGGGTCGAGATCGGGCCGACGCAACTGGCCTTTGGCGAATGGGCGGCCGCGGGGCTGACGCCTCCGAACCTGGAACGGATGCGCGAATTCCGCTGGCGGCGGCTGACCCAGGCGCTGGTCGACCGCGACATCGGCGGCCTTCTGATGTTCGACCCGCTGAACATCCGCTATGCGACCGACACCACCAACATGCAGCTGTGGAACAGCCACAACCCGTTCCGCGCCTGTCTTCTGTGTGCCGACGGGCACATGGTGGTCTGGGAATACAAGAACTCGCCCTTCCTGGTGACGTTCAACCCGCTGGTGGCCGAACTGCGCAGTGGCGCGTCGTTCTTCTACAACGTCTGCGGCGACCGGACCGAGGCGGATGCGGGGTCCTTTGCGGCCCAGGTGGACGAGGTGATGCGCGCGCATGCCGGGGCGAACCGGCGGCTGGCGGTGGACAAGATCATGATCCACGGCCTGCGCGCGCTGGAGCGCAGCGGTTTCGAGGTGCTGGAGGGCGAGGTCGTCACCGAACGCACCCGCGCGGTGAAGGGGCCGGACGAGGTGCTGGCGATGCGCTGCGCCCACCACGCCTGCGAGGCGGCAATTGCCGAGATGGAGGCCTTCACCCGCGAAAACGTCCCGAAGGGCGGCATAAGCGAAGACGACATCTGGGCCGAACTGCACAAGGGCAACATCCGGCGCGGCGGCGAATGGATCGAGACGCGGCTGCTGGCATCCGGCCCGCGCACCAACCCCTGGTTCCAGGAATGCGGGCCGCGGATCGTGCAGCCCGATGAGATCGTCGCCTTCGACACCGACCTGATCGGCGCCTATGGCATCTGCATCGACATCTCGCGCACCTGGTGGGTGGGCGACGCGCGCCCCACGAACGCGATGATTTCCGCGATGAACCACGCGCTGGACCATATCCGCGACCATCAGGCCCGGCTTCGCCCCGGCGTCACGATCCGCGAGCTGACCTTTGGCGGCCACCAGCTGGAGGACCAGTACGGACGCCAGAAGTACAGCTGCAAGATGCACGGCGTGGGCCTTTGCGACGAATGGCCTTTTGTTCCCTACCCCGACGCCTGGGTGGATGGCGCCTTCGAGGTGGCGCTGGAGCCCGGCATGGTGCTGTGCACCGAGGCGCTGGTTTCGCCCGAAGGCGGCAGTTTCTCGATAAAGCTGGAAGACCAGGTGCTGATCACCGAAACGGGCTGCGAGAACCTGACGACGTATCCCTTCGATCCGCGCCTGCTGGGCTAGGCTACAGCGCCAGATCCGCTAGAAGGCCCAGGTGATCCGATCCAAGCGCCGGCCGGGTTTCCGCACTGCCACCGCCGGGGGCCAGCACATGGTCGATGGGCAATGTCAGCCAGGGCGCAAAGCCCAGATAGCTGCCCAAGACCGGCCCCGCCGCGCGCACGCGCGCCGCCGCGGCCATCCGCCCGACAGCGACCGACCAGCGCACCATGTTGAAATCGCCCGCCATCACCACCGGCCCCTGCAACCCCTCGAGGATCGGCAGCAAGTCGCGCACCTGCGCCGCCTGGCCATAGGGCCAGGGCCAGTGCAGGTGGATCGACACCAGCCAGAGCGGCCCCTGCGGCCCCTGCACCTGCAGTGCCGCAAGGCCCGGGGCGCAGACCTCGGCCCCGGCGACCGGCGTCAGCCGGGTGGCAACGGCGGTGCCGCCGACGCTGGCGAAATCGCAGCGCAGCTGATGCGGCAACTCGGCGCTCAGGTCGTCCAGCAGCGCCAGGTTCGGCACCGACAGCTCTTGCAGCGTCAGCACATCGGGCGCGGCCAGGCGGATATCGGCGGCCAGCGCAGGCAGCGCATCGTTGCGAAACAGCAGGTTCTTCTGGTAAAGGCGCAGCCCCTGGCCGGGTGCAGGGGTTTCGCCATAGGCCCAGGCCAAGGGAACGCCCGCCACCAGCGCCAGCACCATCCCCAGCCGCCCCGCCGCCCGCGCGCCCAAGGCCAGCGCCAGTGCCGACAAGAGGCCCAAGAGCCCGGCGCCCTGCAACCGGAACACCGCCAGCGAATCGCCCAAGGGATGCAGCGCGCCAAGATAGCCGCCCAGCACCGGCAGCGCCGCCCCGATCGCCAGCAGAGCGGCAAGGCGCCTCATGCGGCCTCGGCCAGGATCGATTCGGCGACCGCGCGCAGCGGCACCACCATGTCGATGCCGCAGGAAATCCGCAGGTTTTCCAAACCGATGACGGCGGCGTAAAAGCGCACCGCGGCTTCGGCGGCCTGCATGAAGGTCAGCCCCGTCTCGCCCAGGAAGTCGCGCAGGTCGGCCAGCCGGCGGGCATCCACCCGTTCCAGTACCTCGCGCGCCAGAGGGTCGGTGCGGCCCCAGTCACGCATCGCGGGTTCCACCGCCTGGCCACCGGATTCGGCCGCAGGGATGGCGGCGACACGGTCGACCAGCAACAGCACCCGGTCGCGCGGAGACAGGTCGGGGCGGCGGGCGGCGGCCGTCACCTCGGTCGAGGCGAGCGTCTCCCAGGCCTGAAGCATGGCGCCATGAAGGTCACGCAGATCCTTGAAATGCCAATAGAAACTGCCCTTTGTGGCGGCCAGATCCCGGGCCAGCGCCTCGACCCTGATGGCATCGGGGCCACCGCTCACCAAGGCGCGAAAACCGGCCAGGATCCAGTCCGACCGGGAAAGCCGCGTCTTTGCCTTGGCCACTGCCGCCATCATCATCCCCCAAAGCCTAGCGCCCGCCCATCGGCCCGGGCAAGCCCCGCGGCGCAGGCTAGCCCGGGCTTGGTTAACCAATCCCCAACGGCGGCCGGAAATCTTGCCCCACCCAAACTTCACGCAAGACATCAGGATTCCGCCACAACCATCTGATTATAAGATAATTTCACGTAATCTCAAAAACTCCGGCCGTCCCTTCCCCC
>JAGPCN010000367.1 GCA_018058035.1 Fuscovulum sp. | reverse complement strand
GACCTGAACCCCGAGACGCTGGCCGGGGCGCTGGCCGAAGGCGGGCGCGTCGCGCTGCGGCTGGCGCATCCGGTGACGATCCGCGCGGCCTCGGGGGCGCGGCCGGTGATCCGGCTGGCCCGCCCGCTGGGCCTGCGCCCGCGCGATCCGGCCGATCCCGGCACCGCGCGGCTGGCCTTCCGGCTGGAGGGCGTCTTCGTCACCCGCGCGCCCGGCTTTCCGCCCGGCCGCGCGCTGGTGGAACGGCTGGCGCTGGCCCGTTTCGAATGCCGCGAGGTCACGCTGGACCCGGGCGGCCATGCCTTGCGCAACGGCAACCGCGCGCCCCTGCACATCGCCATCGAGGCGGCCGAGGGCTATGGCTTTGCCGATCCGGCCGACCTGCTGGCCTTTCCCGCCGTGCCCGAGATCGTGCTGCAACGCACGGTCTGCGGCGCGATCCGGGCCGATGCCGGCTATCGGCTGGCCCTGACCGACAGCATCGTCGATGCCGGCGTCGGCCCCGACGATCCGGCGGCGGGCGCCCATGCCATCGCCTCGGTCGCCGATCCGGCGGGCCGGCCGGCGGCGCCCCTGTCGGTCGCCGGCGTCACCTTCCTTGGCCCCGTCCATGTGCGCGAGGCGCGCGGCAGCGGCGCCGTCTTCAGCCACCGCCTGACGGTCTGGAACCACCAGGTCGGCTGCCTGAAGCACAGCCGGTTCTCGGGGCAGGGCGACCGGCTGCCGCCGCACCGCGCCTGCGTTTCGGGGCCTGAGGCGGCACTGGCCTTCACCTCGATCCGCCACGGCGCGCCGGGCTATGCCCAGCTGGCCCGCGGCACCGATGCCCGCGTGCTGACGCGCGGCCCGCAAGACGACGCGATGGGGGCCTTCGGCTTCCTGCGCGAGGCCCACAAGTCGGCCAACCTGGCCATCCGCCTGCGCGAATTCATGCCGGTGGGGGTTAGGGCGCTGGTCGTGACCCAGACCTGAAGGAGAGCCGCGATGAAGGGTGATTTCTCGAAAGCCGCTGCGGTGACCTCGCCGAACGACCTGGGGCTGCTGTTCCAGCAGGGCCGCGTCATCGCGGACCGCGACCTGACCGAAGCCGAGCTGATCGCCCATGCCTGGCGCGAGACGGCGGCGCGCGACATCATCGGCGCGGGCGTCGCGGCGCTGCCCGCCGGCACCGGCGATGGCTACCGGGTCGAAAGCGCCGCGATCCACGGCGACCACGTCGACGTCGTGCTGCACCCCGGGCGGATCTGGGCCGACGGGCTGTCGGTGACGCTGCCCACGGCCGCGGGCGGCGGGTCTCCGGTGATTGCCGCCAGCTATTTGGCGCCGCCCGCGAACCCCGCGGGCACCGGCGTCGACAGCATCGGCCCCGGCATCCGCGACGCGGTGATCCTGGAAATCGCCGTCGATGCGCTGAACGGCTTTCAGGACGTGGCGCGGCTGATCGAACCCGCGCTTGGCGGCCCCGACACGGCGGAACGGCTGCATGCCGAGCAGCGCCTGCACCTGTTGCGCCTTGGCCCCGGAGAGGATTGCACCACCATCCGCGACCGGCTGGCCGACGACCTGTCCACCCATGGCCGCCTGTCGGTGACGCTGGAAGAGCCGGTGCAGATCGCCGGTGACTGCCCGGTGGTCGAGGGCGGCGGCTACAGCGGCTTCGAACACAACCTCTACCGGATCGAGATCGCCCAAACCAACGGCGCCGCCGTGATGTTCAAGTGGTCGTCGATGAACGGCGGGCTGGTCGGGCGCGGCCGCTTCTTCGGCGGTGCCGACCCGCGGGTGCAGATCACCGCGAACCGCACCGCGATCCTGACCACAGGCTTCACCGACTACTACCTCGAGGCGCTGGAGTTTTCGGCGCATCTCGGCCACTGGCGCGTGGTCTACGGCACCACCGCGACGCTGAACGCCGATGGCGACATCGACCTGGCCACGCCCGCCACCTTCGGCACGCTGCCGGGCGGCGGCGGCACGGTGTTCTTCCGGCTGTGGAACGGCGTGCAGCCGATCGCCCCCTTTGCCGGCGGCGCCACCCCGTTCCGCGACGGGATCGAGCTGCACTTCCCCTCGGCCCCGGCCAGCTATCGCCCCGGCGACCACTGGACCTTCGACCTGCGCGCCGGCGAGATCGACAACCCCGAGACCCTGCACGACAACGCCCCGCCGCAGGGCCCGGCCCTGCGCCGGGTGCCGCTGGCCGAGATCAACTGGACCGCGCAGGGCGACACCACCCAGGGTGGCACGATCGAGGATTGCCGCCGCCGGTTCCGCCCGCTGACCAACCAGAAGGTCTGCTGCACCTGGCTGGTCGGCAACGGCGTCACCACCTTCGGCGACTTCGACAGCCTGGAAGAGGCCGTCGCCCACCTGCCCGAAGCCGGGGGCCAGATCTGCCTGCTGCCCGGCATCCACCTGGCCAATCTGCGGCTGGACGGCCGCCACGACATCCGCATCCACGGCTGCCGCGACCGCACGCTGGTCTTGCCCCGCTTTGCCAGCTTTGCCGACCCGGTGATCGCCATCCGCGGCGGCCAGCGGATCGAGATCGCAGACCTGGACTTCTTCGCCCCCTTCGGCATCGCGATCCGGGCGCGCGGCAGCGAAAAGTCGCCGCTGCGCGGCCTGACCGTGCGCGGCTGCCGGATGCTGGCGCTGACCCACGGCATCCACATCGACACCGCCGAGGCCGTCACCTTGCGCGACAACCGGATCTGGATGCTGGACCACATCCTGGCGCTGACCGCCATTTCGCTGCGTGCCACCGACGCGCTGGTGGCAGACAACACGCTGGCGGTCTGGCCGCTGGAGTTCAAGCCGCCGATCCCGGGCGGCGATGACGACGAAGACCCGCCCGATCCCGCCGACCCCTGCATCGAACCCGAAGACCTGTACGGCAACCTGATGCTGGTCGCGACC
>JAGPCN010000153.1 GCA_018058035.1 Fuscovulum sp. | reverse complement strand
CAGCGACTCCTTGGACGGAAAGTAGCTGTAGAGCGTGGGCTTGGTCACCCCGGCCTCGGCGGCCACCGCATCCATCGTGGCCCCGGAGTAGCCGGTCGCGGCAAAGACCTTCAGCGCCGCATCCAGAATCGCGCGCTCGCGGTTCAGCCGGTTCTGCTGGCGGCGGGGAAGGGCGGTCATGCCAGCCGCGCCACAAGGTCAAGCAAGTGGCGCGCGTAGACCCCGGGCTGCTCCACGTTGCAGACGTGGCCGGCGTCAGGGATCACCTCGAACCGCACGTCCGGGCGCGGCGCGCTGTCCCAGATGCGCCCGGCGATGCCGCGGATCTCGGCGGGTGGGGCCAGCCGGTCATGTTCGCCGGTCATCAGCAGGACAGGCATCGGCAGGCGGGAAAAGTCGAACCGCTCCAACGGGTTGGTAAAGCAGGTCAGGGCATCGCGATAGGTCGCGCCGGGGATGGCGGCCATGCTGTCGAACAGCCTTTGCCGGGTTTCGGGGCTGGCCGAAGGCCCGGCCAGCACCTTGACCACGGCGGGGGCGAAGTCGGCGGGCACCTGGCCTGCGTTCAGCGGCACCTCGCGGCTGACGCGGAACGCCTCGCGCTCGTCCGGGCCGGCCTCGGACATGCCGGTGCAGCCGCCCGAGAGCACCAGCGCGTCCAGCCGGTCGGGGTGGCGCATGGCAAAGGAAGTGGCGATCCACGACCCGTAGGACAGGCCCACCAGCACCAGCCGCTTGGCCCCCAGCCGGTCGGCCACGCGCAGGATGTCGGTGCAATAGTCGTCGACGGTGGATTGCACCGGCCCCAGCGTGCTGTCGCCATAGCCGCGCAGGTCCAGCGCCGCCGCGCGCATGGTCGGGCCGATGGCCTGCAGTTGCGCCAGCCAGTTCGTCCGCCCGCCGCCGATGCCATGCAGGAACAGGCACAGCCGGTCGTCGCCCAGGTCGGGCGTGACCGATACCGCCAGTCGCGGCAGGTCGTCGAAGATCAGGTCTTCCACCGGGGCGGGCGGCGGCAAGGCCACGGCCGCGCGCGCCGGCGCGATGGCGGTGGCCAGCGCCGCGATGCCGGCCTGGAACACCGCGCGGGTGCCCTCGCAGATCGCGGGCAGCCGGGCGGCAGGCGCCCGGATCGTGGCGGTCCAGGTGACCACCGAACCGCCGGCCTCGGCCTCGGAGACGGTCATGCGGGCGTCATAGGCCTCGCAGTCGCGGATGCCTTCCAGATGGGTGTAGCCCAGGGTGCGGTCGCTGTCGGACCGGTAGGTCTGCTGTTCGCGATAGGTCGTGTCCTCGCCCGTCACGGTGAAGGCGCGGACAAGCGCCCCCCGTGGCCCGCGCTCTGCGCGGATCGTCGTGATCCAGGGGTGCCAGGCCGCGCAGAAATCGCCCGCCACCGCCCAGACGGCGTCGGGCGCCTGGGGCACCAGGCCCCGGACCTGCACGACCTCGCGCCCCATCAGCGCAGCATCCGCAAGGCGCCGCTGTCGCCGCGCCACAGCGAGTTGCGCGCGCCGCCTTCGTCGCCCGGGGCATTGTCCAGCTCGTCCATCTCGTACAGTGCCAGGACGCCGATGTAATCCTCCATTATTTCAGAGGTATAGGGCAGCATCAGCGCGCCGCAGCGGCTGTCGCGATACATCCGCTCCAGCGGCAGCGACTTCAGCATCGACTGCCCGCCGCAGGTGCGGATCGCCAGGGCGGCGATCTCTTGCACCCCCTCCATCACGTTGTACTGCGCGGCATACATCCGCATCACCTCGGCCTTCGAGGGCATCCCCTTGGCCTCGGAAAACGCCTGCCACCACAGCGCCCGCATGTTCGCCAGCCGGGCATACATCTTCGACACGGCCACCCGCTTGGTCGCATACATCCGCCGGTCGATCGGCGGCTGGCCGGGAACGCGGCCCTTCAGATAGGCCAGGGTGAAGTCATAGGCACCCTGCGCCACACCCATGTAGGTGGGCGACAGCGTCGCCATCATGTGTGGCCAGTTCGGCAGGGTCTTGCCGAAGATGCCGTTCGGCATCAGCAGGTCGTCCTCGGTCACGAAGACGTCCTTCAGGATCAGGTCGCGGCTGTTGGTGCCGCGCATGCCCAGCGGATCCCAGTCGCCCTTGACCGTCAGGCCGGGCGCGTCCTTGTGGACGACGAACAGCACGGTGTCTTCGTGCCGGGGCTCGACCCCTTCGAAGACCTCGGTGCAGACGATGGTGTAATAGTCGCAATACCCGGCCAGCGAGGCGAACTTCTTGAAGCCGTTGATCTTCCAGCCGCCATCGACCTTGCGGCACTGGGTCTGGTTGGGTTTCGACGTCCAGTTCTGCCCGCCTTCGGAAATCGGCTGCGAATAGATCGCGCGTTCCTTCATCGCCCGGGTGAACTGCTTCGCCCGCAGGGGGGCAAAGGCCGCGCGTTCGGCCTCGGTCAGGTTCGGCATGTCGTACATGAACCGCGACCAGGCCATGGACGAGTTGTGCATGTTGAAGGTCAGCGCGGTGGCGCCGCAGTACTTGGCGATTTCGGCCCCGACCATGGCGTATTCGCCCATGGAAAAGCCCCAGCCGCCGAATTCCTGCGGGATCGACAGGCCGAGAAAGCCGTTGTCGGCCAGGTCGCGGTAGTTGTCGGTCGGGAACGAGGCCTCGTCATCCACCGCCTTGGCGCGGGACGCAAAGACCGGGCCAAGTTCGTTGATCTTTGCCATGGCGGCGGCCACTTCGGGGCGGACGCGCGACATGTCGTAATAGTCGGCCGGGCTGCTCATCGGCATCACGGCAAGGGGGGTCTGGACATTCATCAGGCAAGCTCTCCTTGCAGAACGCCGTCACGCACGACGACGCGCCCATCCAGGGCGATGGTGCAATTCCTCATCGGAAGGTCGAAATGGCCCAGCGTGTAGCGGCCGGCATACTGGTTGGCGCCGGTGGACCACAGGAAGGACCCGGCGATGGCGCGGAATTCCACGGCCTGCATGTCGCGCTTGTCATACATCGCGGCGCTGATCCATTTCGCGCCGTGGTTCATGCCCCAGCCGACGTGGGACAGGCCAAAGGCGTTGCGGTCGCCCCAGGCCTCCATGTACTCGCGCAGGTGCAGCGCGTCGATGCCGTCGCCCTTGATCGCGGTGACGAAGTCGTTCTCGACGGTAAAGTCGATCCGGCTGGTGAGGAAGGTCTTGAACGTCAGGTTCATGTCGCCGACGTCCATCACGATGCGGCCGTTGACCGCGTCCTTGCCGGGGAAGGCCAGGCACAGGCCGGCGGGCCAGTGGGCCACCGCCCCCGGTTTGGTACCAAAGCCCGCCGTGCCGCCGCAGGGGGCGCCGCGCAGGTCCACCGTCAGGTCGGTTCCGGCGGCCGAGGTGACGCGCATTTCCGACGCCTCGCGCAGCATCTGGATGCCGATCTGCAACTTGATGTCGTCTTCGGCCTTGGGCTCGGTCCGTTCCAGGATCTCGGGGTGTTCGTTGGTGATCACCAGAAGGCGGGTGCGGCCGGCGTCTTCGATCTCGGGCCATTCGGGGGCATGGATCAGTCCCTCGACCGTGCAGTCGACGATCACCTCGACCAGTTTCAGCGCCTCGATCACCGCGCGGTTGCCCTGGATCGCCCAGGAGGTGCCGGTGGACTTCACCGGAACGGGGGCGGTCTGCGGTGGGGTGGGCATCTGGATCATGCAGAATTCCGCGCCCAGATCGTAGGCGGCCAGTTCGCTCAGCTGCACCAGAACCGGGCGCGACTGGGTTTCCGACAGGATCGCGATCCGCGTTCCCTTGCCAATTCCATTCAGTGCAAAGACCCGACGGAAGGCGGCAAGCCACTTTCCCTCGATGCGTTCCTGCAGCATCGCGACATTCCCTGTTGACGATTCGCTTCGTGGCGATTTCTTTACTCTGAAGTAAAGCTTTCTTGACGACGGCGCGGCTGTCAACAGAATTTTCGAAAATTCTGTCTTCACCGAAAATCCTGTGTGCGGTCAGACCTTTCCGGCCGCCTTCAGCCCGGCCCAGGTGGGGCGATCCAGCCGGAAGGTATCGTGGGTGCGGACGTAGTCGCTGCCGAAGCTGCGGGCCACCAGGTCCAGCGCGTCGGTGTCGATGTGGGCGCGGGTGGCGTCTTTCAGAAAGCAGTCCTCGATGTGTACGGCCAGCACGCGGCCGATCACCACCGTCTGGCAGGGCCCGGTGACGACCGAAGACAGCGACCGGCATTCGAAGGCGACCGGGCTGTCGGCGATGCGGGGCGGCGCGACGTGTTCGGACGGCAAGGTCGCCAACCCCGCCAGCGCCAGTTCATCCACCCCGCGCGGCGCATCGGCCGAGGTCAGGTTCATCTGCCCCACCAGCCGTTCCGGGACCAGGTTCACCACGAATTCCCCGCTGTCCAGGATGTTGCGGGCGGTGTCCTTGAAGCCGCGATCCGGCGCCGCCATCAGGCCAAGCGCGATGGTCGGCGGGGCCGATCCCATGACGTTGAAGAAGGAGTAGGGGGCGGCGTTCAGGCCCTCGGGCCCCTGGGTGACGACCCAGGCGATGGGGCGGGGAATGACGGTGGCAGCCAACAGCTTGTAGGCGATCGGCTCGGGCACCTGGTCCAGGTCAAAGCGCATCAGACCTCTCGCACCGCCGGCTTGGCTCGAGTGTCGACGGTCAGCTGGAACACGTCGGGCCGGGCGTAGTGGCCGGTCACGTCGAAGTCGAACTTGGCGCGCATCACTTCGGAGGGGTCGATCCGGGCGTAAAGGATGGTCTCGCCGCTGAAATCGGGGCCCGCCAGCACCTGGCCCAGGGGCGAGACGATGGCGGAGCCGCCGCGCATCATCACCCTTTCGGGGTCATCGCCAAGCGCGCTTTCATGGTCGGGACCATAGGCGGCGCGGGTGATGTGCTGGCAGGCGGTCAGGACAAAGGTGCGGCCTTCCAGCGCGATGTGCTGCATGGTGGGCAGCCAGGTGTCGCGGTCATCGGCGGTGGGCGCGCAGTAGAGGCTGACGCCCTGGTGGTACATGTGCATGCGCAGGGCGGGCATGTAGTTTTCCCAGCAGATCACCGCGCCGATGGTGCCCATCTCGGTCTGGAAGACGGGCAGGGTGGAGCCGTCGCCAAAGCCCCAGATCAGCCGTTCGCCGGCGGTGGGCATCAGCTTGCGGTGCTTGCCGACAAGGCCCTTGTCGCCGTCGAGGTAAAGCACGGTGCAATAGAGCGTCGCGCCGTCGCGTTCGATCACGCCGATCACGGCGAAGGCGCCGGTCTCGGCGGTTGCCTCGGCCAGGCAGGCGACTTCGGGGCCGTCCAGGTCGATGGCGGCGGCGTGGTAACGGGCAAAGGCGGATCGGCCTTCGGGCTTGCGCAGGCCGATGGGGGCGCCGAAGGACGCGCCCTTGGGGTAGCCGCCGATCAGCGCTTCGGGAAAGACCACCAGCCGGGCGCCCTGTGCCGCGGCCTCGCGCAGGCGGGCGGCGGCGGCCTCGGTGGTGGCCATCGGATCGCTGGGGAAAGAGGCCATCTGCACGACGGCGGCGGTGAAGGGGGCGGGCATGGGAAACCTCGGCGCTTGGGGAAGCCCCGGGGGTTTCACACCCCCGGACCCCCGTGGGATATTTTCAGACAGATGAAAGCCGCGGGCGGGGTGGCGTCAATCCTCGGGTGTGGCGTCGATGACCGGGTGGCGGATGGTGCCGATGCCTTCGACGCAGGCCACGACCACATCGCCGGGGTTCAGCCATTCCTGCGGGATGCGGCCGGCACCGACGCCTTCGGGCGTGCCCGAGGCGATGATGTCGCCGGGTTCCAGCGTGATGCCCGACGAGATGTCGGCGATCAGGTGATCGACCTTGAACAGCATGTGGCGGGTGTTCGAGCGCTGCTTTTCCACGCCGTTCACGGTGAGCCAGAGGTCAAGGGTCTGCGGATCGGGGATGTCGTCGGCGGTGACGATGCAGGGGCCGAAGGGGGCGTAGGTGTCCATGCCCTTGGAGAAGATCCATTGCCCGGCGCGGCGGTTGTCGCGGGCCGAGACGTCGATCATCACCGAATAGCCGAAGACATGGGACAGCGCCTCCTCGCGCCGGATGCGGCGCGCGGTGGTGCCGATGATGACGGCCAGTTCCACCTCCCAGTCCAGTTGCTGGGTGATCTTGCGGTTGTGCTCGATCCCCTCGCCGGGGCCGATCACGGTGGTCGGCGGTTTCGAGAAGATCACCGGCTGTTTCGGCAGGTCCTTGGCGGTGTCGAGCGAGGCCGCGCTTTCGGCGACGTGCTCGACATAGTTCAGCCCGATGCCGAAGATGTTCTTCCTTGGCCGCGGAATGGGCGCCAGCAGCCGCACGTTGGCCAGCGCGGTGGCCGTGCCGGGCGCAAAGCTGCCCTCGGCCTGGTCCAGGCAGGCGCGCAGGGCGTCAAGGCCGGGGCGGCCGAGGTCGATCAGGCCCAGCATGCTGTCGGGCAGGTCTTCGCCGAACGTGTCGGCCAGGCCGGCCACGTCGACGACCAGGTCGCCCTGGATCACGCCCAGCCGGGCGGCGCCTTCGATCGAGGCGCGGTAAGTCACCAGTTTCATTACGTTTCCTTACAGTATCGGCTGGAAGCCGCCGTTTTCACCGAAGGCCTGCTCGCGATAAAGGCCAAGGGCCCGCATCACCGGCAGGTCGTTCAGGCAAAAGAGGCAGGCGTCGTCGCGATCCGATCCGTTGACATGTTCGTGCCAGGCCCAGGAAGGCACGCAGAAGATGTCGCGTTCCTGCCAGTCGAACCGCTTGCCGTTGATGATCGAATGCCCGCGACCCTTGGCGACGTGGTAAAGGTAGCTGCCGGTGTGGCGATGCGCCTTGGTGTGTTCGCCCGGGCGCAGCATCTGCATGCTGGCGCCCAGGGTGCGCATCACCGGGCCATTGGTGGTGGGGTTGACGTATTCCATCATCACCCCGTCGAAGGGCGACCCCTCGGTGCATCCTGCGTATTTCGACAGCGCGACATGCGTCGGCTCCCATTCGTATTTGAACATCGGCGAATAGCCGTGCGACCATTTCCCGGTCGAGGGCGTCAGGCCCGGATTGCCCCAGGTCTTGGTCATGTCATCGACCGCATGACCGACGGCCTGGTTCAGGTCGGGGTGGACCTCGTAGAAGTTCGCCTCCATCGCGTTGACGAAGGGGATGTCGAGACCGTCTTGCCAGAGGCAGGTCGTACCCTCGGCGGCAACCCCGTGTTCGTGCCAGGTGCCGTTCGGCGTAAGCACGAAGTCATTGCCGCCCAGCGTCATCTTGTGGCCATCGACCACGGTATAGGCGCCGCGGCCTTCCATGATGAAGCGGATCGCGGATGCCGAATGGCGGTGGGCGCTGGCGACCTCGCCAGGGTTCATCACCTGCAGGCCGGCGTAGATCCAGCCCACGGCGGCGGCCACGTCGGTGCGGCCGGGATTGTTCAGGTAGATCACCCGGCGGCCCGCCTTTTCCGGTGTCACCAGGTCGACGCTGCGGATGACATGGTCGCGCAGGTCCTTGTAGCGCCAGACCACCGGCACCGACTGCGACTTCGGCTCCCATGGCTCGATCTTGTTCGCCACCGTCCACAACGCGCCGGCGTTGAACCCTTCGAGCTGGTCGTAATAGGCCAGCAGTTCCGGCGTATCCTCGACATTGGCCCGGCCTGCGACGTCCTCGCGCCAGTTCTCGCGCTTGCTGCTCATGAGCTGCCCTCCCGGTAGACGGCGCGACTATGTCATCCGGGAATTTCGATGACAACCAGAAATTTCGAAAATAATCGGTTTGCACGATTTTCCTGGCCTCGCTAGGGTGCGGCGGAACGAGGTGACCCATGACCCTGGCGGAAAAGGCCTATGCAAGCTTGCGCCACGACATCGTGCACGGGCGGTTTCAGCCGGGCAGCCCGCTGCGCCTGGCCGACCTGGGCGAGCGCTACGGCATGGGCTTTTCGCCGCTGCGCGAGGCGCTGAACCGGCTGCAGGCGGAACGTCTGGTCACCGCCGAGACGCAGCGCGGCTTTCGCGTCGCGCCGCTGTCGGCGGCCGAGTTCGAGGATGCCCTGTCGGCCCGCCTGGTGATCGAGGGCACGGCGCTGCGCCGCGCGATCCAGCTGGGCGATGATGCCTGGGCCGCGGCCATCGTCGCGGCGCTGTATGCGCTGAAGGTGCAGGCCGACCGCCCGAACGCCGACGGGCGCGAGTTGCAGCTGCGCCACCACGCCTTTCACCGGGCGCTTCTGGCGGGCTGCGGCTCGGATTGGCTGCTGGAGTTCTTCGAGCGGCTCTACACCGCGACCGAGCGCTATCGCATTCCGGCGCTGCTGGCCGGTGGCACGCAAAAGCGCGACATCAACGCCGAACATGCCGCCATCGCCGAAGCCGTGCTGGCCCGCGATGCCGACCGGGCCGAGGCACTGTTGCGCGACCACTACCTGCGCACGGCCGAGGTGATCCGGTCGGGAATGCCGGAAACCCTGGCCGCATCCTGACCCGCCCCCGCCATGGCCCGTCATTCCCGGGGCGCGGTCCTGTCCCATTTTTGCCAAGTTTCCACCCTAGGGAGAGCCAGGGATTAACCATCCGCGACGGCTGCAGCCGCGCGGCCTGGCATGAATGGGAACGAGTATGGCGACGATCAACGGCACCTCCGGCAACAACACCCTGACCAGCAACGCGACCGCCGATACCCTGAACGGCCTGGCGGGGGATGATACGCTTTACGGCGGCGGCGGCCTTGATGCGCTTTACGGCGGTGACAACAACGACCTGCTGGCCGGCGGGACCGAGGCCGACACGCTGGACGGCGGCAACGGCACCGACGTGGCCGACTACTCGGCCTCGGCCGCGGCGGTGAACGTCAGCCTGAACACCGGCACCGGCACCGGCGGCGATGCGCAGGGCGACACGCTGACCCTGATCGAGAACCTCACCGGCTCTGCCCTGAATGACACTCTGACCGGCAATTCCGGTGCAAACCAGCTGTCCGGTGGCAACGGCAACGATTCGATCAACGGTGGCGCGGGCGCCGACACCCTGCTGGGTGGTGCCGGCAACGACATCCTGATCGGCGGCGCCGGGGCCGACAGCCTGGATGGCGGTGCCGACATCGACACCGCCAGCTATTCGGCCTCGGCCACGGCCGTCGTGGTCAGCCTGCTGGCCGGCACCGGCACGGCGGGCGATGCCCTTGGCGACACGCTGACCGGGATCGAGAACCTGATCGGCTCGGCCTTCAACGACTCGCTCACCGGCGATGCCGGCGACAACCTGCTGACCGACCTGGCTGGCGACGACATCGTCAACGCCGGCAGCGGCAACGACACCATGGTCGGCAGCGCCGGGGCCGACACCATCAACGGCGACGACGGCATCGACACCCTCACCTACGCCGCCTCGGCCGCGGCGGTCACGGTGAACCTGGCCTCCAGCCTGGGCAGTGGCGGCGATGCACAGGGCGACATCGTCAACGGCATCGAGAACGTGATCGGCTCGGCCCTGGGCGACAGCCTGACCGGCAATTCCAGTGCCAACACCCTGACCGGCGGCGCCGGCGACGATACGCTGAACGGCGGCACCGGCGCCGATACGCTGATCGGCGGTATCGGCGCCGATACCTTCGTGGTCGACAACGCCGGCGATACCACGACCGAACTGTCCAACCAGGGCATCGACCTGGTGCAGGCCGCGATCACCTGGACCCTGGCTGACCACATCGAGAACCTGACGCTGACCGGCAGCGACGGCATCCACGGCACCGGCAACGCGCTGAACAACGTCATCACCGGCAACTCTGCCGACGGCGGCTTCTTCGGCGGCACCGGCTACAACGCGCTTTACGGCCTGGCTGGCAACGACACGCTCTATGGCGGCAGCGGCCGTGATACCCTGGACGGCGGCACCGGCAACGACAGCATGGTCGGAGGCACCGGCGACGACACCTTCTACGTCGACGCCGCCGGCGACCTGGTCGTCGAAGCTCTGACCGAGGGCACCGATCTGGTGAACACCACGATCGACTATGCCCTGACGGCCGAGGTCGAACAGCTCGTCCTTCTCGGGTCTTCGGACATTGACGGGACGGGGAACGGGTTGGGCAACCTGATCACCGGGAATGGCGGGAACAACATCCTGTCGGGGCTGGGCGGCAATGACACGCTGGTCG
>JAGPCN010000152.1 GCA_018058035.1 Fuscovulum sp. | reverse complement strand
GGGTTGGACAACATGGGCGGCGACGCGGGCAACGACACCGTCATGGGCGGGGCCGTCGACGACATCCTGCGCGGCGATGCGGGCAACGACCTGCTGCAGGGTGATGCGGGCATCGACCGGCTGACCGGCGGCGCCGGGGCCGACCGGCTGACCGGCGGGGCGGACCGCGACGTCTTCATCTTCCGCGACATCGCCGACAGCGGCACCACGGCGGCGACGCAGGACCGGATCACCGACTTCACCGCAGGCGAAGACCGGCTGAACCTTTCGGACCTTGGCCTTCTGCGCCCGGTCGGCCAGATCGGCGCGGCGCTGACCGGCTTGGCCGGGCAGGTGGCATTTCGCGTGGTGGGCGGCAACGGCCTGGTCGAGGCCGACACCGATGGCAACGGCATCGCCGACTTCTCGGTCGTGCTGGAGGGGGTGGCGGCGCTGGCGCTGGCGGACGTGATCTTTTGAGCGGCTCCCCGTCTCGGCTCCCCGTCTCGGCGCCCCCTGGCCGGGCGGGTTTTCCCGAGTTGCCAAGCAGGGCGGACCGGTTAAGATGTCGTCATTGAACGCACTGTTGTCCATGGGGTTTTGAAATGACGTCCTTCGTCCTGTCCACCGTCGATACGGTGAGCCGTTCGCTTTCCACCGCCGAGACCGGCCTGATCACGACGACCGGCGGGATTCTGGATGCCACGCTGAACATGGGCACCTCCTCGCGGTTCCTGAACTGGGGGGTGATGAACACCACCGGGATCGCGGTGCAGGTGCAGGCTTACAGCGCCTACATCGAGAATTACGGCAGCATCGTCGGCGGCGGTACGCTGGGGGTGATCGACAACTACAACCTGGTCAGCGACGGCGGCCGGATGGAGATCGTGAACCACGGCTACATCGGCACGATGGGCACTTCAGACACCGCCGCGGTCCTGTCGATCAGCAGCGGCAACCGGATCGTGAACATGGGCACCATCACCGCCGCGCATGATGCGGTGATCGAGCTTTACGATGAACTTCCCGGTTTCAGCGGGGCGGCGAACACCATCCTGAATTCGGGGCGCATCCTGCAGACGGGCGACGGCGGCTATTCGGTGCTGATCGGCTACAACACCTCGGATACATTGATCAATTCGGGCGAGATCGTCGGCGCGGTATCGCTGGGGGGCGGCAACAACCGGGTTGAGAACACCGGGTCGATCAGCGGCGGCGTCTTCCTGGGCGGCGGGGCCGACACGCTGATCAACACGGGCACCATCACCGGCGATGTCGATGTGTCCTATGGCACGAACACGGTGGTCAACCGCGGCACGATCACCGGCGTCCTGAGCCTGGGCAGCGAGGGCGATTACCTCGACCTGCGCGGCGGGTCGGTCGGCAGCGTGATCGACTACGGCGGCAACGACACCTATCACGTCAGCCAAGCGGGCCTGGCGCTGACGGATTATGGCGGGGCCGACACGATATTTGCCTATGTCGATTTCGCCCTGGGCAACGGGATCGAGACGCTGTTCCTGCGCGGCACCGCCCGCGAGGGCTATGGCAACGAGCTGGAGAACCTGCTGACCGGCAACGCGCTGGCCAACATCCTGGACGGCGGCGAGGCCAACGACGTGCTGAACGGGCTGGGCGGCAGCGACACGCTTTATGGCGACCAGGGCAACGATTCGATCCTGGGCAGCGCCGGGACCGACCGGCTGTATGGCGGCCTGGGCGCCGATACGCTGTCGGGCGGCGACGGCAACGACTGGCTGTCGGGCGACGAGGCCGCCGACCGCATCCTGGGCAACCTGGGCGACGATACGATCATCGGCGGCGACGCGGGTGACCTGCTTTATGGTGGCACCGGCGGGGCCGATACCTTTGTCTTCCAGGCGGTGCAGGACAGCTACGGCACCACCACCGCCACCCGCGACCGCATCATGGATTTCGAGACCGGGATCGACCGCATCGACCTGCGCGGCGTCGATGCCAACATCGCGACCGCAGCCGACAACGCCTTTGTGGCGGTGGCGGCCTTCACAGGGGTCGCGGGGCAGCTGATCCAGCGGGTCGTGGGCACGAACCTGTTCCTGGAGGGCGACGTGAATGGCGACGGGGTGGCCGACTTCGCGATACAATTCGCGGGGATCGGGGCGATCTCGGCGGGGGATATCCTCCTCTAGGGCGGGCCCGCGGCGCGGGCCGGAACGATTGGAACAAGACCGGCGCGGGGCCAGCCCGTGCCATGAACAAGCGAACGGGAGCAAGGCATGCCAGCATTCACCATCACGACCCAGGCCGTGGCTGGGCAGACCCTGAACGGAAGCGAGGTCGGAGTCGTCACCCAGACCGGGTCGATCCTCGACACCACCGCGAGCAGCGGGGTCCAGCTGACGGCCGACTTCGCCGTCCTCTACAACATGGGGACGATCACCTCGACCCTGTCGAACGGCATCTCGGGTCTTGGGGCCAACGGGCTGCGCGTCTACAACTCGGGCTCGATCAACAGCATGAACTCGGCGATCTTCAATGCGGCCACCACGGCCGGCACCTTCACCATCGTCAATACGGGTGAACTGGTAGGCATCGGGGATTCGGCGGCGGGCGTCAGACTGTCGTCGGGCGGTCTGCGGCTGACCAACAGCGGGTCGATCCTGTCGTCGAACAACGTGGCCATCGACATTCAGGCCGGCGCGGCCGTCGAGGCGAACCGCATCTTCAACACCGGCACGATCAGCGGCGGCGGCGGCACCGCGATCCTGATGAGCTCGGATTTCGACACGGTGATCAACGCGGGGACGATCATCGGCGACGTGCGGCTGGGCGACAACGACGACCGCTTTGACGGCCGCGGCGGCACGGTCAATGGGCAGGTCCGGGGCGAGACGGGCAACGACCTCTACCTGATCGACGACGGCCGCATCGACATTCTCGAGTTTTCCGGCCAGGGCACCGACACGGTCGAGGCCTGGGCCGACTATTCGCTGGGCGACGAGATCGAGATGTTGCGGCTGCGCGGCTCGGCAGTCCTGGGCAATGGCAACGACCTGGGCAACACGCTGGTCGGCAACTCGGTCGGCAACCGCATGGAAGGCGGCCTGGGCGACGACACCATCGAGGGCCTCTTGGGCGACGACACGCTGCGCGGCGAGGACGGGCTGGACAGCCTGAGCGGCGGCAACGGCAACGACCTGATCTCGGGAGAGTTCGGGGTGGACACGCTGAATGGCAACGGCGGCGACGACACGCTGTTCGGCGGCGACGCCGGCGACCGGATGGTGGCGGGCTCGGGTGACGACGTGCTGATCGGCGGCGCCGGCCCCGACCAGTTGTACGGCGGCGTGGGCGGCGACACCTTCGTCTTCGGATCGGTCGACGACATCGGCCTGGTCGCCGGCACCCGCGACCGCATCTTCGACTTCGAGGCCGGGGTGGACGAGATCGACCTGCGCGCCATCGACGCCAACCTGGCCAGCGCCGCCGACAACGCCTTTGTCCTGGTCGGCGCGCTGACCGGAACGGCGGGGCAGGTCACGCTGCGCGTCGCCGGCGGCAACGGGTTCCTGGAAGGTGACGTGAACGGTGACGGAGTGGCGGACTTCAGCCTGCAACTGAACGGCGTGACCGCGATCCTGGCCACGGACCTGATCCTCTAGGGCAGGCGTCGGCTTCAATCCGCGGCCCCGCTGCGCGGGAGGCCGCCCGCATGAAAGGACGAGAAGATGCCAAACTTCACCGTGACAGGGACGTCGGCCATCGCACAGACCCTGGCGGCAGGCGAACTGGGCCTGATCACCGAGGCGGGCACGCTGATGACCAGCGTGACGACCGTGACCCTGGGCAACGCGACGCTTCTGAACAACGGGTTCCTGGGCAGCACCTCCAACGCGATCCTGAGCAACGATTTCAACGCGGTCATCACCAACTTCGGCGAGATCGTGTCGACCGGAGGTTCGGGCGACGCCATCAGCAACTCGGGCTTTGCCGGGGCTTCGGCAACGATCTTCCTGACCAACTACGGCTCGATCACGGCCGGCGGTTCGGGGAACCACGCGCTTGAACTGGTGACGGGGGGCTTGCGCTTCGTCAACACCGGGACGATCAGTTCGATGTCGGGCGCGACGCTGGCGCTGAGCGACCAGAACGCCGGGAACACCGGCTACCGGATCGTGAACAGCGGGTCGATCGTCGCGGGGCCGATCGTGGTCTATGCCATCGACATCATCAACGATGACGGCGACACAATCAGCAACCAGGGCTACATCTTCGGCGATATCGGCACCTCGGCCGGCGCCGACATCGTGCGCAACTCGGGGCGCATCGACGGCCAGGTTGCCCTGGGAAGCGACAACGACATCTTCTTCGGCCGTGGTGGAGCGGTCGACGAGGGCGTCGCGGGCGGGACGGGCGACGACCTTTTCTACATCGACGGCGACGGGACCGAGATCTTCGAGAATGCCGCTTCGGGCAACGACACGGTGCGGTCTGGCGGCGACTACACGATGGCCGACGGGATCGAGGATCTGATCCTGGTCGGCGGCACCCGCGGCACCGGCAACGACCTGTCCAACACGATCAACGGCAATGCCACCGCGAACCTGCTGGACGGCGCGGCGGGCAACGACACGATCAACGCGCTTGGCGGCGACGACACCGTGGTGGGCGGCGCGGGCAACGATTCGATCCTGGGCGACACCGGGGCCGACCGGCTTTCGGGTGGCACGGGCGCCGACAGCCTGAACGGCGGCGACGGCGGCGACTGGCTGGCGGGCGAAGAGGGTGCCGACCGCATCCTGGGCTTTGCCGGCAGCGACACGCTGATTGGCGGGGCCGCGGGCGACCAGCTTTACGGCGGGGTCAATGCCGCCGATACCTTCATCTACCTGACCACGCAGGACAGTTTCGGCGCCGTCAATACCACCCGCGACAGGATCATGGACTTCGAATCCGGGCTGGACGTCATCGACCTGTCGGCGATCGACGCCAACGTGGCCTCGGCGCCCGACAATGCCTTTGCCCGGGTCGGGGCCTTTACCGGCGTGGCGGGGCAGCTGATCTTCCGCGTCGTGGGGGCCAACGGGTTTGTCGAGGGTGACGTGAACGGCGACGGCACCGCCGATTTCTCGATCCAGCTGGTCGGGGTGACGGCGATCCTGGCCACCGACCTGATCCTGTAGGCCTGCGCTTGCAGGGGCGGGGTCGGGCTGCTATCGCCTTTCCCGAGCGTTTTTCACGGGAACCGGATGAGCCAGCCCCCCCTCCGGCTTGAGATCGAGCACCTGACCTGCGCCTTCGGCGGCCGGCCGGTGGTCGATGACGTGTCGCTGACGGTGGCGGCGGGGCAGGTGACCTGCCTGCTGGGGCCTTCGGGCTGCGGCAAGTCGACCACGCTGCGCATCATCGCGGGGGTCGAGCGCGCGGATGCCGGCACGGTGCGCATCGACGGCCGCGCGATGGCTGGCCCCGGCCTGCACCTGCCGCCCGAACGGCGCGGCGTCGGCATGATGTTCCAGGACTTTGCGCTGTTTCCGCATCTGTCGGTGGCGGCCAACGTCGGCTTTGGCCTGACCGGAGATCGCGCCGCGCGCGACCGCCGGGTGGCCGAGCTGCTGGAGCGGGTGAACCTTGCGGGCTTTGCGGCCAAGCATCCGCACCAGCTGTCGGGGGGCGAACAGCAGCGCGTGGCGCTGGCGCGTGCGCTGGCGCCGAGGCCCCGGGTGATGCTGATGGACGAACCCTTCTCGGGCCTCGACAACCGGCTGCGCGACGGCATCCGCGACACCACGCTGGAGATCCTCAAGGAAGAGGGCGCGGCGGTGGTGCTGGTCACGCATGAGCCGGACGAAGCGATGCGGATGGCCGACGAGATCGCGCTGATGCGCGGCGGCCGGATCGTGCAGCGCGGCGCGCCATACAACGTCTACAATGCCCCGGTGGACAAGGCGGCAGCGGCTTTCTTCAGCGATATCAACGTGATCCGGGGCGTGTCGCGTGGCGCGCTGACGGAAACGCCGTTCGGCGCCTTCCTGACGCCGGGCCATGCCGATGGCGCCTCGGTCGAGATCGTGATCCGCCCGCAGCACCTGAAGATCGACTTCGACCGCGCCGGGCGGGGGCCGAACCCGACGCCGCAGGACGGCACGCCGGCACGCGGCGTCGTGACGCGCGCGCGCTATCTGGGGCGCGAAAGCCTGGTCGACTTCCGCATGGACCTGGACGGATCGAAGCTGACGGCCAGCGTGCCGGGGGTGTTCCTGCCGCGCCCGGGCACGGCGCTGTGGCTGATGATCCGGCGCGACCGCTGCTTTGTCTTCGGGGCGCGGGCGGGCGGTCAGGACGGCTCGGCCAGGCCCGCCTGAGGCAGCAGCGTCGCGACCTTTGCCAGAAGGCTGCGCGCGGCACGGGCGCGGGCGGGATCGGTCGCCTCGACATGGCGCAGGCCGGCGGCAAGGGCGTCGATCTCGTCCGGGGTCAGCATCGTCGGCGGCAGCAGCAAGGGCGAGCGCAGGATGTAGCCCAGGCCTCGTTCGCCGGTGACCGGCAGGCCTGTGGCCGCAGCCATCGCCATGTCGCGCCAGATGGTGCGCACCGAGACGCCCAGGCGGCCGGCCAGGTCGGCCGCGGTGTGCAGCTTGCCGTCGCGCAGGATCTGGATCAGGTCGTACAGGCGCTGGTCGCGTTTCATTCGGGGGCCGTTGGGCGCAGGAGGGGCAACATCGCCCGTCCTACTGACAAAATACTGTCAGTTGACGCCGCCCGCCAGCGCAATCGGGGCTTGGACCGCCGGGGCTTCGGACATATTGGAAGAACCATACGGGATGGATCGCCGCCCTTGGGGCGGGTCATTACAGGAGAAACCACCATGCATGCTCCGGGTCCGATGCAGCTATTGCTGATCGCCATCGTCCTTCTGGTTCTGTTCGGCCGCGGCAAGATCGCCTCGATGATGGGCGAGGTCGGCAAGGGCATCACCGCCTTCAAGAAGGGCGTGAAGGAAGGCAGCGAGGAAATCGAGAAGGCCTCTGCCGACGCCGCCAAGGACGTCACGCCGGAAAAAGACAAGGTCTGATCGGCCCCTGCGCTCCGGAGGGGCAAGATGGACTTCAGCTGGTCCGAGATGTTGCTTGTGGGTGTCGTTGCGCTGATCGTGATCGGCCCCAAGGACCTGCCGGGCATGTTCCGCGAACTGGGCCGGATCACCGCCAAGATCCGGGCGATGGGGCGCGAATTCAGCCGCGCCATGGACCAGGCGGCGCGGGAAACCGGCGTCAAGGACGTGACCGATGGCCTGAAGGCCGTCAGCAACCCCAAGGCGGCCGGCCTGGACGCGGTGAAATCCGCGGCCGACAAGTTCGAGAAATGGGACCCGCTGAAGAACGCGGCCAAGCCGACCACGCCGCCGCCGGTGCGGACGGCCGAGGACATCGCGGCCGCCGGCGCCGCGGCCGCAGCGGCAACCGCCGCGGTTGACCCGGCCAAGCCTGCGCCCGCAGCGTTGGGGCCTGCGACCGCCGCGCTGGCCGAAAAACAGGCGGCCCGCAAGGCCGTGGCCGCCGAAGCCGCCGAAAAGCTGCGCAAGGTGGCCGCCGCGCCCGCCACGCCCGCCGTGGCCGCAACGGCCGCCGCCGAGCAACCGGCGAAATCGCCCGGCCGGACGCGCAAGAAGGCCGCCAAGACCGCAGGGGATGCGGCATGAGCGCCAAGAACGACATCGATGACAGCTCGGCCCCGCTGGTCGAGCATCTGGCCGAGCTGCGCAACCGTCTGATCTGGTCGGTCGGCGCCTTTCTGGCCGGCATGGTGCTGTGCTTCATCGTGGCCGAGCCGATCCTCGACTTCATGCTGGCTCCGATCGAGCAGGCGATGCGGGAACTGGGCAACCCGAACCCGGTGATGCAGTACACCGCGCCGCAGGAGTATTTCTTTACCCTGATGCACATCGCGATGGTGGGCGGCCTGATGGTCAGCTTTCCGGTCATCGCCTATCAGTTGTGGCGCTTTGTGGCGCCCGGCCTGTACCGCAGCGAGAAACAGGCCTTCCTGCCGTTCCTGATCGCCTCGCCGGTGCTGTTCGCCGTTGGTGGCGCCTTCGCGCATTTCGTCGTGACGCCGATGGCGATGCAGTTCTTCCTGGGTTACGCCGACAGTGCCTCGATCCTGACCGCGCTGGTCCCCAGCTTTGGCGAAGTGCCCGGCGACGCCGTGGTGACCGCCCCGGCCGAGGCCTCGGAGGGCATCGACATCGTCTTTCAAGGCAAGGTGAACGAGACGCTGGACATCAGCCTCAAGCTGATCCTGGCCTTTGGCCTGTGCTTCCAGTTGCCGGTCCTGCTGACGCTGATGGGCAAGGCCGGGTTGGCCACCGCCAAGGGCCTGGCGGGGATGCGGCGCTATGCGATCGTGATCATCCTGTTCGTCGCCGCCCTGGTGACGCCGCCCGACATCATGAGCCAGCTGATCCTGTTCTGCTGTGTCTATCCCTTGTACGAAGTGTCGATCTTCCTGATCCGCCGGATCGAGAAGCGGCGCGAGGCGGAACTGCGGGCCGAGGGCCTGTGGGATGACGAGACCGACGGCGAGGGGGCGGCCGACAAGTGACCGATGCGCTGGACCGCATCGCCGCCGCGCTGGAGCGGCTGGCGCCGGCCCCGATGCCCGCGCCCGACTTCGCGGCCGAGGCTTTTGTCTGGCATACCGGCCCAGACCGGCTTGAGCCGGTCGTCCGGGTCAGCCGGGTGGACCTGTCGCTGCTGATCGGCGTCGACCGGTCGCGCGATACGCTGTTGCAGAACACCCGCCATTTCGCGGCCGGGCTGCCGGCCAACAACGCGCTTTTGTGGGGCGCGCGCGGGATGGGAAAATCCAGCCTGGTCAAGGCCGTGCATGCCCAGGTGCGGGCCGAGGGACAGGATCTGAAGATCGTCGAGCTTAGCCGCGAGGACCTGCCATCGGTGCAGCGCCTGCTGGCACACCTGCGCACCGCACCCTTCCGGTTCCTGTTGTTCTGCGACGACCTGTCGTTCTCCCATGACGACCAGCACTACAAGTCGCTGAAGGCGGTTCTGGACGGTGGCATCGAGGGGCGGCCCGAGAACGTGCTGTTCTATGCCACCTCGAATCGCCGCCACCTGATGCCGCGCGACATGATCGAGAACGAACGCTCGACCGCGATCAACCCCGGCGAGGCGGTCGAGGAAAAGGTCTCGCTGTCGGATCGCTTCGGGCTGTGGCTGGGGTTCCATCCCTGTTCGCAGGACGACTACCTGGCGATGATCGCCGGCTATGCGGCGGCGCATGGGGTGGTGGTGCCCGAGGACCGGCTGCGCGCCGAGGCGGTGGAATGGCAGGCCACGCGCGGCGGCCGGTCGGGCCGGGTGGCCTGGCAGTTCTTCTGCGACCTGGCCGCGCGGGAAGGCGTGCGGGTTTCCGGCTGATCCCTGCATTGCCGCTTGCGCGTTGCTGGGCGGGGGCTTAACTCAGAACCCCATGATTGCCGAAGTCCTTGTCATTCTTGCCCTGATCGTGCTGAACGGCGTTCTGGCGATGTCGGAACTGGCGATCGTCAGTGCCCGGGCGGGGCGGCTGAAGCCGCTGGAGGACCGCTCGCGCGGGGCGCGCATGGCGCTGCGGCTGGCCGAAGAGCCGGGGCGGTTCCTGTCGACGGTGCAGATCGGCATCACCGCGGTCGGCGTGCTGTCGGGGGCGTTGTCGGGCGCCACCCTGGGCGAACGGCTGGCGGGGACCCTTGAGGCGCAGGGCATGGCGGCGGACTGGGCCGGCTGGCTGGGCGTCGGCGGCGTGGTGGTGGCGATCACCTATGTCAGCCTGATCATTGGCGAACTGGTGCCCAAGCAGATCGCACTGCGCAACCCCGAGGGCATCGCAATCCGCATGGCGCCGGCGATGATGGTGCTGTCGGTGGTGGCCGCCCCCGTGGTCTGGTTCCTCGATCGCTCGGGGCGGGTGGTGCTGTGGGCCCTGGGGCAGCGCGGCGACAGCGGCAACCGGGTGACCGAGGAAGAGGTGCATGTGCTTCTGGCCGAGGCGCATGAGGGCGGCGTGCTTGAGGCCGAGGAGCGCGAGATGATCTCGGGCGTGATGCGGCTGTCGGACCGCACCGCGCGGGCGCTGATGACGCCGCGCAACGAGGTCGAAATGTTGTCGCTGACGATGACCCCGGGCGAGGCGGTGGCGGCGGCCCGGCGCATCGCGCGCGCCAAGCTGCCGGTCGCCA
>JAGPCN010000151.1 GCA_018058035.1 Fuscovulum sp. | reverse complement strand
GCGCGCAGGGCGCCGGCTTCACAAGTCCGCCAGCCGGTTGACTTCGCCGCACCCCTGGCCCAACAAGCCGGCAAAGGATGGCGCGCGCATGATCCCCTTTCCCGACATCTCGCCCGAGATCTTCTCGGTCTCGCTGTTAGGCGTGACCTTTGCCTTGCGCTGGTATGCGCTGGCCTACATCGCGGGCATCGTGATCGCCTGGGCGCTGGCCGTGCGCACCATCGCGCGCGCCGATCTCTGGGCCGGGTCGGCGCCCCTGACGCGCGACCAGCTGGAACGGCTGATGACCTGGGTCATCCTGGGGGTGATCCTGGGCGGCCGGCTGGGCTATGTCGCCTTCTACGATCCGGCGCGGTTCGTGGACGACCCGATGGCCGCGCTGCGGGTCTGGGAGGGCGGCATGTCCTTTCACGGCGGTTTCCTG
Organism: Fuscovulum sp.; assembly: GCA_018058035.1. Lineage (GTDB taxonomy): Bacteria > Pseudomonadota > Alphaproteobacteria > Rhodobacterales > Rhodobacteraceae > Pseudogemmobacter. The sequence goes on along the minus strand of JAGPCN010000151.1, from coordinate 9,791 downwards.
GGCGTCGTCGTGGCCGGTCTGGTGTTCTGCCGGCGCGAGGGCATACCGATGCTGTCGATGGGCGACCTGATGGGCCTTTGCGCCCCGGCGGGCCTGATGCTGGGGCGGATCGCCAACTTCATCAACGCCGAGCTTTGGGGCCGGCCGACCAACCTGCCCTGGGGCGTGGTCTTTCCGGGCGAAGCGGCGCAGGCCTGCGCGGGCATCCTTGGCCCCTGCGCGCGCCATCCCAGCCAGCTCTACGAGGCCGCGATGGAGGGGCTGATCCTGGGCGCCGTGGTGCTGTGGCTGGCGCACCGGCGGGGGTGGCTGAAGGCTCCGGGCCGGCTGATGGGGCTGTTCGTGGCGGGCTATGGCCTGGCGCGGTTCGCGGTGGAATTCGTGCGCCAGCCCGACGCGCAGTTCGTTACCGAGGGCAACCCGCTGGGGCTGTATCTGCACCTGGGGGGCTGGGGCCTGACCGCCGGGCAATGCCTGAGTCTGCCGATGATCGCGGTGGGGCTGTGGTTCCTGATCCGGGCACGGCGGCTGGCATGACGCCGCTGGCGGCCCTGCTGATCGAACGTATCCGCGAGGGCGGGCCGATCACCGTGGCCGAGTACATGGCCGAATGCCTGCTGCATCCGGTCCACGGCTACTACACCACGCGCGACCCGTTCGGGGCGGCAGGCGATTTCACCACCGCGCCCGAGATTTCGCAGATGTTCGGCGAACTGGTCGGGCTGGCGCTGGCGCAGGCCTGGCTGGACCAGGGCGCGCCCGCGCCCTTTACCCTGGCCGAGCTGGGGCCGGGCCGCGGAACGCTGATGGCCGATGTCCTGCGGGCCACCCGCGGCGTGCCGGGGTTCCATGCCGCGGCGCAGGTGGTGCTGGTCGAGGCCTCGCCCGTGCTGCGGCAGGTGCAGCAAGGCACGGCGGGGCGCGCGCATGACCATGGCCTGCGCTGGATCGAGGCGGCGCATGGGCTGCCGGAACAGCCGCTGTTCCTGATTGCCAACGAATTCTTCGACGCCCTGCCGATCCACCAGCACCAATGCGTGAACGGCCGCTGGCACGAACGGCTGGTGGGCCTGAAGGATGGCGCGCTGGCCTTTGGCCTGGCGGAACGGGGAATGCCGATCGTGGGCACGCCAGCCGCCCGGCACCGCGAAGAGGGGCTGATCATCGAAGAGAACCGGGCGGGCAACTTTGTCATCAAGGCGGTGGCGCACCGGCTGCACCATCACGGCGGGCTGGCGCTGATCATCGACTACGGCGGCTGGCGGTCTCGCGGGGATACGTTGCAGGCGCTGCGGGCGCATGCCTTCGACGACCCGCTGGCCCACCCCGGAGAGGCCGACCTGACCGCGCATGTCGATTTCGAGGCCCTGTCCTGGGGCCTGCCGCACCACTACACCACCCAGGGCGAATTCCTGCTGCGCCTGGGGATCGGGGCGCGGGCGGCGCGGCTGGCGCCGCGCTTGCAGGGCGCCGCACTGGATAGCCACCTGGCCGCGCTTCGCCGCTTGACCGATCCGGCAGAAATGGGTTCGTTGTTCAAGGTGCTGGCACTCACCGGCCCGAATGCCCCCCTGCCCCCCGGATTCTCCCCCTGATGTCTGCCGCGCTGGAAATCATCACCCATGACGCCCTGCCCGCGCGGCACGGCTTCTTCACCCGCAAGGGAGGCGCCTCGTCCGGGGTGTTCGCCGGGCTGAACTGCGGCACCGGCTCCTCCGACCAGGCCGAGATCGTGGCGATCAACCGCGCCCGCGTGGCGGCGGCGATGGAGGTCGGCCCGGAGGCCTTGGTGACGGTGAACCAGGTGCATTCGCCCGATGTGGTGACGGTGACCGGCCCGCTGGGCGGCCGGCCGCGGGCGGATGCTATGGTGACGGCCACGCCGGGGATGGCGCTGGCGGTGCTGACCGCCGATTGCCAGCCCGTGCTGTTCGCCGATGCCCGCGCCGGCGTGGTGGGCGCGGCCCATGCCGGCTGGCGCGGCGCGCTGGAAGGCGTGCTGGAGGCGACTCTGGACGCGATGGAGGCGCTTGGCGCCCGGCGCGCGGACACGGTGGCGGTGATTGGCCCCTGCATCAGCCAGGCCGCCTATGAGGTCGGCCCCGAGTTCTTTGACAGCTTCCGCACCGAGGACCCGGCGAACACCCGGTTCTTCACCCATGGCGCGGGCGACCGGATGCTGTTCGACCTGCCGGGCTTCGGCCTGCACCGGCTGCGGGCGGCGGGAGTGGGCCAGGCCGACTGGGTGCGGCATTGCACCTACGCCGATTCGGCGCGGTTCTATTCGTTCCGCCGCACCACCCATGCCGCCGAGCAGGATTATGGCCGGCTGATCTCGGTCATCCGCCTGTAATCCGCCACGCGATTGCCGCATTTCCGGAAACGATCCGCGGCAGGCCCGACGATTGTTCCCGATTTTCGTCGAAAATCGGCGCCCCGGGCAACAATGGCGTTCATGGCGGCAGATTGTCCCGCGCCCGGAAATGGCCCCAATCCTTCACCAATCAGTCCAAGACACGCCGCATTGGAAAGCGATCTTCGAACCAAGGCCGAAAGGGCCAAGCAGAGGAGAGCAGACCATGTCCAAGGAAATCAAGACCGAACGCCGCTGGCTCCGCTCGGTGATTGCGGCCTCGTCGGAACCGCTGCCCAGCTTCCCCTGGATGCGTGGACAGCGCCGCAAGCCGGTCGCGATGGGGCCCGAGGCTGGCGAGACCGTCGAACGCGACGCGATCAGGCACCACCCCTCGCCCTTTGCCGGCCGCCGCGCGCTGGCGGCGCGCTGATCGAATCAATTCGACACGAATTTGCGCGGGTCTGGCGGCGGATTTCTTCTCACTTGCGGGACAATGCCGGGCGCAGGCGGGCATCGTTCCCGCGCCGACCCCGAAATGTGCCCGAGATTTGACAGACCGTCGCAATCGGGACATCTTCCACTCCAGCAGATGTCCCTCTGCGCTGACAGGCGGCTGACCGCGCGCGCAAGACCCGACAGGGCAGCCCGGCCAGACGTTTCCCCCGCCCTCCGCTCAGGGGTCGGGACCGGCTCGGAAAGACGGCCCCGGTGCTCCTCTGGCACCATGCGGGGCCGTTTCTCTTTTGGAGGTGTCCCGATTTTCGACGAAAATCGGGGGCCGACGTTCAGGCGCTGCGGGCCAGCCGCGCTTCGAGCACGTCGAAGGGTACACCCGGTTCATCCTTGGCGCAGCGGATCACCAGGCTGGTCTTCACATTCGCCACGTTGTCGGCCTTGAGCAACTCTCCGGTCAGGAAGCCCTGGAAGGTCGACAGATCGGGCGCCACGCATTTCAGGATGAAGTCGATCTCGCCGTTCAGCATGTGGCATTCGCGGACCAGCGGCCAGGCGCGGCAGCGGGCCTCGAAGGCCGACAGGTCGGCCTCGGCCTGGCTTTGCAGGCGGACCATGGCGAAGACGGCGACCTCGAAGCCCAGTTCGCGGGCGTCGATCTCGGCGTGGTAGCCGGTGATGTAGCCGGCCTCTTCCAGCGTGCGGACGCGGCGCAGGCAGGGCGGCGCGGAAATCCCCACGCGGCCGGCCAGTTCCACGTTGGTCATGCGGCCGTCGGCCTGAAGTTCGGCAAGGATGCGCCGGTCGATCGGGTCCAGCTTGTGTCCGGCCATTGTTGTCTCCCTGATTGCCTGCCTTCTAGGCGCTTGGCCGGCGCCGCGCAATATTGTTTCGCGAAAGGGCCGCGCCCGGCCCTACCCGTTTCGCGGCGCTCGCCGTTTCCGCAAGCATTCGGGGCTTTCGGGGCGCGCGGGCTTTGCCTATATCGGGCGGGCTGAAATGCGGGGGACGATCATGGCCGAACGGAAGATGCGGGTTCTCATCATCGGATCGGGGCCTGCGGGCTATACCGCGGCGGTCTATTCGGCCCGCGCGATGCTGAACCCGGTGCTGGTGCAGGGCATCCAGCCGGGCGGCCAGCTGACGATCACCACCGAGGTCGAGAACTGGCCCGGCGACAGACATGTGATGGGGCCGGACCTGATGCTGCGGATGCAGGCCCATGCCGAGGCGATGGGTGCCGAAGTGGTGGGCGACATCATCACCACGCTGGACCTGTCGAAGCGTCCCTTCGTGGCGCAGGGCGACAGCGGCACGACCTATGTCGCCGATGCGGTGATCCTGGCCACCGGCGCGCAGGCGCGCTGGCTGGGCCTGCCCAGCGAGGAAAAGTTCAAGGGCTTTGGCGTCTCGGCCTGTGCCACCTGCGACGGGTTCTTCTACCGCGGCAAGGAGGTGGTGGTGATCGGCGGCGGCAACACCGCGGTCGAAGAGGCGCTGTTCCTGACCAATTTTGCCAGCAAGGTGACGGTGGTGCATCGCCGCGACAGCTTTCGCGCCGAGAAGATCATGCAGGACCGGCTTTTCCGGAACCCCAAGATCGAGGTGGTCTGGGACAGCGAGGTGACCGAGGTCAAAGGCACCCAGGCGCCCCTGGGCGTGACTGCCGTCACCCTGCGCAACGTCAAGACCGGCGAGGCCCGCGACATCCCTTGCGCGGGGTTCTTCGTGGCCATCGGCCATGCCCCGGCCTCTGAGTTGGTGAAGGACCAGCTGGAGCTGCACTCGGGCGGCTACGTCAAGGTGGAACCGGGATCGACCCGCACCTCGATCCCCGGCGTCTTTGCGGCCGGCGACCTGACCGACCACGTCTATCGCCAGGCCGTCACCAGCGCCGGGATGGGATGCATGGCCGCGCTGGACGCCGAAAAGTTCCTGGCCGGGCACTGAGATGACGCCCGAGGTCCGCGCGGTTCTGGACCTTGTGGCGCGTGGCGAGGGGTTTTCGCAAGCCGGCACGCAGCGCACCCGGTGTCGCATCCGGGGCCGCGACCTGGTGTTCTGCACCGCCGTCGAGCACGACCCGATCCAGCGCAAGATGCGGTCGGGCGCTTTCTACGAAACCTCGGACCTTTACCTGCTGGACGGGCATTTCCCGGCGGGCGGCACCCTCATCGACGTCGGCGCGAACATCGGCAACCACTCGCTGTACTTTGCGGTGATGCTGGGGGCGGGCCGGGTGATCCCGATCGAGCCGAACCCGGTCTGCTGGCGCCTGCTGGTGGAAAACGTGCTGGCGAACGGGGTGCTGGACCGCTTCGACCTGACCCGGCTGGGCGTGGGCCTGGGCGCGGCGCGGGCCGGCGGCTACGGGATGGAGCGGCGCGACCGCAACCTGGGCGCCGCCGCCATGGTTGCCGGAGAGGGCGACCTGGAGGTCTGGCGCGGCGACGACCTGCTGGCGGGCGAAGCGCCTGATTTTATCAAGATCGACGTCGAGGGGGCAGAGATGGCCGCGCTGGCGGGGTTGCAGGGTCTGATCTCGCAGCACCGGCCCAAGCTGTTCGTCGAGGTGGCGGCCGAGAATGACGCGGCCTTCCGCGACTGGGTGGCGGCGGCGGGCTATGCCATCGCGCTGACCCGCAACCGCTATCGCCAGGCGACGAACTACCTGGCCGTGCCGGAGTGATCGGGTTCGACGGCACCGCCTTTCGCGCCCTGTTCGCAGCGGCCGATCCCCTGGCCCCGGCCAGCGCGCCGGAGGGACGGTTTCATCATTCCGGGCAATGGGCGCTTTATGCCTCGCTGACGCCCGAGGGCTGCGCGGTGGCGATCCGGCGCTATCTGCGGCCCGACGATCCGCCGCGCGTGGTGGTTGCCCTGCGGGTGACGGGACGGATGGTCGACCTGCGCGGGCGGACAGAGGCTTCGGTGGTCTGGCAAGACGGTTGGGCGGCGGGCACGCCCTCGCCGACCTGGGCCTTTTCCGATGCGGCCCGCGCTGCCGGGGCGCAAGGGCTGCTGTATTCCTCGCGCTCGCGCCCCGACCTGGCGCATCTGGCGATCTTCGATCCTGCGGCCGTCCGAAGGGCGGCGGATGGCGCGGCACGGGCCTTTCCGGGGGCCGGCTGACGCTGCGCTGCAAAAAGGCCTTTCGCGGTAGCAGAAACTGATGTATGTTCACGGTTGAACAAACCTTGCCGCCCAGACCAGCATGCCCCCGTCCCACCCCACTTTGCCCGACGAGGGCCAGCTGTTCCGGCTGCTGCGGCAGCTGGACCGCGCGCCCGAGGCGTCGCAGCGGGCGACGGCCGGGGCGCTTGGCATCAGCCTGGGCAGCCTGAACGCGCAGTTGCGCGCCGCCAGCGAGGCCGGGCTGATCCGGATCAGCGACCGCGACAACAGCGCCGACCGGCGGCAGCGCTTTGCCTATGCGCTGACCCCGCGCGGCAGTGCCGAGAAATCCCGGCTGGTCGACCGTTTCCTGGCCGGCAAGCTGGCCGAATACAACGCCCTTCACGCCGAACTGACCGGTGAGGACAGAGGCCTCATCGCAACCAAACACAGGACCGACCTCATGCAGAACAACCTTGCGCCGATCCCCGAGCTGTATGTCTCGCACGAAAGCGCCCAGAAGCTGAAGCACGACGCGGCGGCGCTGACCTCGTGGGACCTGACCCCGCGCCAGGTCTGCGACCTGGAACTGCTGATGAACGGCGGCTTCCACCCGCTGAAGGGCTTCATGACCGAAGAGGATTACGACGGTGTCGTGGCGAACATGCGCACCGCCTCGGGCGCGCTGTTCCCGATTCCGGTCACGCTGGACGTCAGCGAAGCCTTCGCCGAAAAGGTCGAAGCCGGCCAGGACATCGCGCTGCGCGATGCCGAAGGCGTGATCCTGGCGATCCTGTCGGTCACCGACAAATGGGTGCCGAACAAGGCGCTGGAGGCCGACAAGGTGTTTGGCGCCGACGACCTGGCGCATCCGGCGGTGAACTACCTGCACAACCAGGCCGGCAAGGTCTATCTGGGCGGCCCGGTGACCGGCATCCAGCCGCCGGTGCACTATGATTTCAAGGCCCGCCGCGACACGCCGAACGAATTGCGCGCCTTCTTCCGCAAGCTGGGCTGGACCAAGGTCGTCGCCTTCCAGACCCGCAACCCGCTGCACCGCGCCCACCAGGAACTGACCTTCCGCGCCGCGCGCGAGGCCCAGGCGAACCTGCTGATCCACCCGGTCGTGGGCATGACCAAGCCGGGCGATGTGGACCACTTCACCCGCGTCCGCTGCTATGAGGCGGTGCTGGACAAGTACCCGCAATCGACCACGCATCTGTCGCTGTTGAACCTGGCGATGCGCATGGCTGGCCCGCGCGAGGCGGTCTGGCACGCGATCATCCGCAAGAACCACGGCCTGACCCATTTCATCGTCGGCCGCGACCACGCCGGCCCAGGCAAGAACAGCCAGGGCAAGGATTTCTACGATCCCTACGCCGCGCAGGAACTGGTGCGCCAGCACCAGGCCGAGATCGGCATCGAGATGGTGGACTTCAAGCAGATGGTCTATGTGCAAGAAAAGGCACAGTATTTCCCGGTGGACGAAGTGCCCGAGGGCAGCACCGTGCTGGACATCAGCGGCACCGAACTGCGCCGCCGCCTGCGCGAGGGGCTTGAGATTCCCGACTGGTTCAGCTTCCCCGAAGTGGTGACCGAACTGCGCCGCACCAGCCCGCCGCGTGCCAAGCAGGGCTTTACGGTGTTCTTCACCGGCCTTTCGGGCAGCGGCAAGTCGACCATCGCCAACGCGCTGATGGTCAAGCTGATGGAGATGGGCGGCCGCCCGGTGACGCTCTTGGACGGCGACGTGGTGCGCAAGCACCTGTCCTCGGAACTGGGGTTCAGCAAGGAACACCGCGACATCAACATCAAGCGGATCGGCTATGTGGCCAGCGAGATCACCAAGAACGGCGGCATCGCGATCTGCGCGCCGATCGCGCCCTACACCGCGACCCGCCGCGCCGTGCGCGAGATGATCGAAGCCTACGGCGCCTTCGTCGAGGTCCACGTGGCGACCAGCATCGAGGAATGCGAACGCCGCGACCGCAAGGGCCTGTACAAGCTGGCGCGTGAGGGCAAGATCAAGGAATTCACCGGGATCTCGGACCCCTACGAAATGCCGACCAAGGCCGAACTGGTGGTCGACACGCAGGATGTCGACGTGGACCACTGCGCCCACCAGGTGATCCTGAAGCTGGAATCGATGGGCCTGATCAAGGCCTGATCCGGCCGACCCTGAAAGATCGGAAAAGCCCCGCCCAGGCGGGGCTTTTCCTTGCCTGGGTTACTGGGGCCGCAGCATCCGCAGCAGGATCGTGTCCTTCAGCACATAGTGATGCACCAGGCCCATGATCGCGTGCAGCCCGGCCAGCACGATCAGCACGTTGGCGAACAGCGCATGCGGCTCGGCCAAGGCCGTCAGGCCGGCGAACCAGGCCAGGCCACCGCCCAAGGGCACGCCCAGCATCAGCAGATACAGCAGGCCATGCAGCGCCGAGGCCGCCTTGCCGCCGGCACCAGGTTCGGCCGCCGGGCCGCCGCGCGTCAGCCGCAAGACGATCCGCAGCGCCGCCAGGACCAGGATCGCGACGCCCAGCCAGACATGCAGCGGCGCGATCGAGACTGTGATCTCGGCCCCGTCAACCCTTTGGTGCAGGGCCTTTCCCATGCCTTCGCTGACGATGTAATTGAACACCACGCCGGCCGCGATCAGCCAGTGCAGCGCGATCTGTGCGCCGCTGTAGCCCGTGGTCACCTTCATTCCTGCCCCCTTCAGCCAATCCGCCGGAGCCTGTCCGGCACATGAATCATACGACCGAAGGAAGCATTTCCGTTGCGGCAAAGTGGCAAGGGGGCGGAATTGCGCCGCCCCGGCCGCTAGTGCACGTTCACCGGCGCGAAGTCATGTGCCCGGGCCAGATGAAAGGCCAGCGCCCGGTCGGCCACCAGCGCCAGGCGCTGCCCGTCGGGGGCGTTGACCGAATAGACCACCTCGGCCGCGCCGATCTGGGCGCGGATCTCGTCGGGCAGATCGGCCACCGCGATGGGGCGGACATAGACGATGCGGTTGCCGCCCTGCGGAATGGCGTCGAATGGCGTGTTCATCTTTTCCCTCCCTTGCCGATGCGGATGGTCTGCACGACCGTCTCGGGCACTTCGCGGCGCAGGTCGATGTTCAAGAGGCCGTGCTCCATCGAGGCGCCGGCCACTTCGACCCCGTCGGCCAGCACGAAGCTGCGCTGAAATGCGCGGGCGGCGATGCCGCGATGCAGGAACACGCGCTCGGCCGCGTCTTCGCCCTGGCGGCCGCGGATCACCAGCTGGCGGTCCTCGACGGTGATCGCCAGGTCTTCCTCGCGGAAGCCGGCGACGGCCAGCGTGATGCGATAGGCGTTTTCGGACACCGCCTCGATGTTGTAGGGCGGATAGCCTTCGGCCCCCGACTTGGCAGTGCGTTCGACCAGCCGTTCAAGCTGCTCGAACCCCAGAAGGAAGGGATGGGCCCCGAAGCTCAGTTTCGTCATCGGTCTGTCCTTGCGATAAGCGACATGACTGCCGCCGACCCGCCAAAGGCATCGGCAGCATCTTCGGAATATGGGAACCGGCCCCGCCGGCGGCAAGGGCGCAAGGCGGCGGAATCGCGGGGCGGGCGCGGAAAACCTTCAAAGAATCGCGCGATGCGCTATATGTCAGATGACAAGAACAACCAGGCCCGAGTCGTGGAAATGAATGCACCTTCGGAAATGAGCTTCGAAGAGATGCTGCGGGTAAAGCTGGAGGTTCTGCGCCGCGAACACCGCGACCTGGACGAGGCGATCCACGCGCTGGAAACCACCGGGCGCCCCGACCAGCTGACGCTGCGGCGGCTGAAGAAGCAGAAGCTGGCGCTGAAGGATTCGATCACCAGGATCGAAGACAAGCTGAT
>JAGPCN010000150.1 GCA_018058035.1 Fuscovulum sp. | reverse complement strand
GCGACCTGGGCCGAGTTGTAAAGGATGGCCTGGCACATGCCGACAAAGGCGGCCGAGGTGGCGGACAGGACGAACAGGAGGATGGTCAGCCGGTCGGTCGGGATGCCGGCGTTGCGGGCCGAAACCTTGTCGCCGCCCATGGCGAAGATCCAGTTCCCCCAGGCGCTGAAGTGGACGAAGAAGACATAAAGCGCGGTCAGCGCCAGCCACCACAGCACCATCACCTGCAACTGCCCGCCCAACACGAAATCGCCGAGGATCAGCTTGGCCGGGCCCTCGACCGTCAGGGCCACGCTGGTCGATTTGGTGATCAGCACGGTCAGCCCCAGCACGATGCCCTGCACCGCAAACAGGCTGCCCAGCGTCACGATCAGCGAGGGCACGGCGGTCTTGACGACAAGGATGCCGTTCACCAGCCCGACGATCACGCCGAACGACAGCGCAGCGGCGACGCCCGCCCAGATCGGCAGGCCGTAATGGCCCGACACCACCGCCACCGTCATCGCGCCGAACGGCACCATGGCCCCGACCGAGATATCCAGCTCGCCGGAAATCATCAGCAATCCCAGCGGGATGGCGATGACACCCAGGTTTGCCGCCACGTTCAGCCAGCTGGCCATGCCGGCGGGTTTCAGAAAGGTCAGCCCGCCGAAGATGGCGAAAAAGATCAGGACGGCGATCAGGCCAAGCGCGGCCCCCGCCTCGGGGCGGCGCAACAGCCCGCCGATGGATATGCTGGACATGGGTCGTCCCCGGTCAGGATGGAATGGGGGGGACCGGCGCGGCGGCCGGTCCCCGGGTGGCCTTAGCGCGCGCCGAGCTTCACGCCGGCAAGCGTGGCGTCGATGTTCGAGGCATCGACGATGCCCGGCCCGGTCAGCACCGGGAACACCGGCAGGTCGGTGCCAAAGTCGATGTGCGCGGCCAGAAGGCTGACCGCCAGGTAGGATTGCAGGTAGGGCTGCTGGTCGATGGCAAAGGCCTGGGTGCCGGCCTTGATCCGGTCCAGCCCCGCCTGGTTCATGTCGAACGACCCCAGCCTGGTCGCGCCGGTCTTGCCCGCCTGTTCCACGGCGATCGCGGCGCTGTCGGCATCGCCCGCGCTGATGGTGATGACGCCGTCGATGGTGTCATCCTTGATCAGTTCGGCCTTGATCGCCTCGGCCACCGCCGTCGCATCGCCGAAGCTGGTCGAGGGCAGCGGCAGTTGCGCGCCCTTGCCGCCCTTGGCGGTGATGCCGTCGATCACGCCCTTGCAGCGGGCCTCGATATTGGCGGTGCCGGGCAGGGTGTTGATGCACAGGACGTTCTTCTGCCCCGCATCGCCGAAGTATTCGCCACCCGCCACGCCGGCCACATATTCGTCGGACCCGACATAGTTGACCGCGCCCAGTTCGCGCGCCTTGTCGGCACCGCCGGCGTTCATCAGGATGACCTTGATGCCCGCCGCCATCGCGTCCTTGATCGCGGGGTCTTCGGCCTCGGGCACCCAGTTCGGGATCACCAGGCCGTCGACCTCCATGCTGATCGCGGTGCGGATCAGCTGCACCACATCGGGGGCGAAGTTGTCATAATTCACCAGCCGCAGATAGGTGACAGAGCCGCCGTTGGCCTGAACCGCCGGGGTGGCGTCGTCGATGCCCTTCTTGATGATGTTCCAGAAGGCGTCATCGTTCGAGCCGCCGATCACCGCGATTTCCGCCGCCATCGCCGCCGATCCGGCCGAAACCAGGGCCGTCGTCGCCAGCACCCTGGCAAAGGTCTTCATGAAAGCCATTGTCGTTTCCTCCCTTGGTCCGCCACTCCGGGCGGGTTGTTGATGCTGGGGTCGTCACCAGCGCCCGGCCTTGTCGTGCCGGTCGGTGGCGTGCTGTCGGGGGGTCAGGTGCGGGCCGCCTTGGCGTTCATCCGCGCCTTCTTCTGCTCGAAGCGGGCGTTCATCCGCGCGTCGCCGTCCTTCGAGCCGTCGTGCCAGTAGCCGAACCACTTATCGAGCGGGATCAGCCCGTCGCCGCCGTAGTTCACCTCAAAGTACTTGTGGTGCAGGTAATGGGCATAGGCGTGGCTATCCAGCGTGCGGTCGGCGGTCAGTTCCAGCTTGTCGAAACCGATATGGCCGTTCACCGCGCCGAACCCCGCGATATGCAGCTGGAACATCGCCAGCACCGGGTTCGACGGGATCAGCAGGTGCCAGAACGCCACCGCGTGGTACAGAAAGCCCTCGACCGGGTGCATCGACAGGCTGGACCAGGGGCTGGGGTTGACCGAGTTGTGGTGGACCGAATGGATCCACTTGTACAGCACCGGCACATGGATCAGCCGGTGGATGCAGAAGAAATGCACCTCGTGGATCGCCGGGGACAGCAGCGCCAGCAGCACCAGCCAGGGCCAATGCGTCTCCCACGGCAGCCAGACGGCCCAGCTGTTGGCAAAGACCCACAGGAACACCACCTGAACCAGCGTCCAGAGCGGGATCGACACGAAGAACGACCGCAGGAAGTTGTCGATGTTCTGGCTCTTGAACCAGAACACGTCCGAGGGCTGATCGGCCGGGAACTTGCCGTTGTACTTGAACCGGGTGCCCTGCTTTTTCTTCACATACCAGAACAGCTCGATCGCGCCGTAAAAGACAAAGATCGCCGCCGCGTTCACCGCGTAAAGCCACAGTGCCCACGCCCAGGACAGGGTTTGCAGCGTGGTCACGTCGGGCACGACATAGGCCCACCAGATAAGCGCGGTGGCCATGTGAAAGGCGTTCCAGGGCCACAGGTATTCCGGCACCCAGGCCAAGAGCTTGGGCAGGTTGAACGGGCGGCGCCACATCGGCGGCAGGTCCAGCGGGGCGTTGGGGGCCCAGTCGCCGCGCTTGTTGCGGGTGCCGAATTGCAGGTCGTCCATCCTTGGCCCTTTCTTCCTGTCGCGGGGGGTATCGGGCGGCATCAGGCCGCCGCCCGCCGGGAATGCGCCCCGCGGCGACCTGGGCCATCCGGCCCAACCTGATGCTTGCGAAAACCGTCCTCCGGTCGCTGGCGGATCTGGCGTCCCGCCCTGTCGCGATGGCGCCGAGATAAGCGCCTTGACGCAGATCAAATCAACCCGCAATGATAGCGTAAACATGAATTCGTCGCATTCGTATCAGATACCGCCAAAGATGATACGAACCACATCAGGAAGCCGATGCGCCGCCCCACCATCCCCGACCTGGCCCAGGCCGCCGGCGTCTCTGTCGCCACGGTGAACCGCGTGTTGTCCGGCGCGGCCAAGGTGCGGCTGGCCACCCGCGAACGGGTGCAGCAGGCGGCCGAAGAGATCGGCTTTTACGGCGTCGGCAGCATCCAGGCCCGCGTCGCCGCCGCCCGGCCGCGGCTGCGCTTTGGCGTCCTGCTCTTGCAACCCAACCGCCCGTTCTACCAGAACGTCGGCCGCGCCTTGCAGGACGCCGCCACCACCGCCACCGGCGCCGAGGTCGAGCTGCGGGTCGAATTCCTGGAGGATCTGTCGCCGCAGAACGTCGCCGCCCGCGCGCTGGACCTGGCGACCACCTGCCAGGCGGTCTGCCTCACCAGCGCGGTGCACCCCGTGGTCACCCAGGCGCTGGAGCAGATCCAGGCCCGCGGCATCCCGGTCTTTGCGCTGATCTCGCAGATCTCGGTCACCGGGCAGATGTCCTATGTCGGGCTGGACAACTGGAAGGTCGGGCGCACCTCGGCCTGGGCCTTTGCCCATGTCTGCAAGGCGCCGGGCAAGATCGGCATCCTGATGGGCAACCCGCGCTATCGCAATCAAGAGATGAACGAGACCGGATTTCGGTCCTATTTCCGCGAATTCGCACCGGACTTCACCCTGCTGGAGCCGGCCTCGACCTTTGAATCCGCCGCCGTCGCGCAGGACCTGACCGAGCGGATGCTGGCCGACCACCCCGATCTGGCGGGGCTCTACATCTCGGGCGGCGGGATCAGCGGCGCGCTGGCCGCGCTGCGGGCCGGCGGGCGGGCCGGATCGCTGGTCGTGGTCGGCTACGACCTGACCGAGGTCACCCGCGCGGCCCTGCTGGACGGGTCGATGACGCTGGTGATCTCGCACCCGCTGGCGCGGCTGGCGCGCGATGCCGTCGACGGCATGGTGCGCGCCTGCGCCAACCCGGGCAGCACCCAGACCAGCATCGTGCCGTTCGAGATTTTCACCCGCGAGAACATCTGACCAGCTTCGGGTCAGGCCGGCGGCGCGGCCTGTCCGGCGTCCTGCAATTCGGCGGCCAGCCGCGCGCCTTCGGCCGACCGCGGCCGCGCCAGCCCGGCCAGCAGCAGATAGGCGACCGGCGTCACATACAGCGTCGCCAGCGTCGCCAGCCCCAGCCCGCCGACGATGATCCAGCCCAAGACCTCGCGCGCCTCGGCGCCCGCGCCGCTGGCCAGCACCAGCGGCAGCCCGCCCAGAACGGTCGCCACCATCGTCATCATCACCGGCCGCAGCCGCAGCACCGCCGCCTGTTCGATGGCTTGCCGCACCGTCGCGCCGCGTTCGCGCAGCTGATCAGCGAATTCCACGATCAGGATGCCGTTCTTGGCCATGATCCCCACCAGCAGCACCAGTCCGATCTGCGAATAGACGTTCAGGCTGCCCCCCGTCGCCAGCATCGCGAACACCGCGCAAGCCAGCCCCAGCGGCACCGTCGCCATCACGATCACCGCCGAGACAAAGCTTTCGAACTGCGCCGACAGCACCAGGAACACGATCGCCAGCGCGATCGCAAAGGTCACCAGCAACCCCGACGAGGTTTCGCCCAGCGTCGCCGCCTCGGCCAGCGGCACAAGGCGCATCTCGGCGTCGATCACGCCCGCGGCCATCGCCTGCGCCTCGGCCAAGGCATCCCCCAGGGCAAAGTCGGGCGTCAGCCCCGCCGTCACCGGCACGGCGCGCATCTGTTCCTCGCGCTGCAACTCGGGTGCCACCGCGCGTTCGGTCAGCGTCACGAAGCTGGAGATCGGCACCATCCCGCCTTCGCGCGACGGGACGAAGATCCGCTCAAGGTCGCCGGGGTCGTTCACCGGATCGGCGGTCGACACCAGGCGGATGTCGAAACTGTCGTCCTCCAGGAACAGGGTGCCCACGGTGCGGCCGTCCAGCACCGCCTGCAGCGCCTCGCCCAGCCCGTCGATCCGCACGCCCAGATCCTCGGCCCTTGTGCGGTCGATCTCGATGAACAGCTGCGGCTGCGTGGTGTCATATCCCAGCCGCACCTGGCCCCACTTCGGGTCCTGTTCCATCCGGTCGACCAGCGCGCGGGCGGCGGTGGCCAGCCGGCCGTAATCATCGCCCACCAGCGCGAACGACAGGCCTTGCCCCGCCCCCCGGATGCCCAGCGAATTGGGCTGGATCGCAAAGGCCCGTACCCCGATCACCCCGCGCAAGCCCGCCTGCAACTCGGCCGCGATGTCCTGCTGGCTGCGGCTGCGGGTCTCCCAGGGTGCCAGTGTCACCACCACGAAGCCGCGGTTGTCCTGCCCGCCCATGCCGGCGATCGAGAACACGCTGACCACCTCGCCGCTGGCGCGCAGCGGGTCGGCCAGCGCCTCGATCTCGCGCATCTTTTCCTCGGTATAGTCCAGCGACACCCCCTGCGGCGCCTGCACCGAGAGGAGGACCACCGCCCGGTCCTCGGGCGGGGTCAGCTCCTGGCGCAGCGACGAAAAGCTGGCCACGGCGGCGGCGGCGAACAGCACGGCCACAAAGACCGACACCAGCGGCGCCGCCAGGCAGGCGTGCAGCGTCCAGGCATAGAGGCGCGCCAGCCAGTCCCCCAGCCGCGCCACCGGCCCCCGCCCCTGCCGATGCGGGCGCAAAAAGCGCGAGGCCAGAACCGGGCACAAAGTCAGCGCCGTGACCGAAGACAGCAGCACCGCAATCGCCAGGGTAAAGCCGAATTCCCGGAACAGCCCGCCGGTCTGCCCAGGCAAGAAGGACAGCGGCACGAAGACGGCAGCCAGCGTCGTCGTCGTCGCCAGCACCGCAAAGAACACCTGTTCGGTGCCCAAGACCGCCGCCGCCCTTGCGCCCATCCCCTCGGACCGCCGCCGCACGATGTTTTCCAAGACCACGATGGCATCGTCGACCACGATCCCGGTGGCCAGCACCAGCGCCAGAAGCGTCAGGATGTTGACCGAAAACCCCACCAGCCAGACCGCCGCCACCGTGCCGATCAGCGCCACCGGCATCGCGATCACCGGGATCAGCGTCGCCCGCGCATCGCGCAGGAAGACGAAGATCACCGCCGTCACGATCAGCACGCTCAGTCCCAGGGCCAACTCGACCTCGTGGATGGCGCCGTTGATGAAATCGGCGCTGTCCGAGGTGATGAACATCTGCACGTCTTCGGGAAGCAGCGGCTGCAACTCGGCCACCACCTGCCGGACGGCGGCCGAAATCGCCAGCGTGTTGCCGTTGGCCTGCCGGATGATGCCGATGCCGATGCCGGTCTGTCCGTTCGCCCGCAGGACGGACGCGCCGGGTTCCGGCCCCAGGGTCACCTGCGCCACGTCGCCCAGCCGCACGTCGCCCGCCACCGTCAGCGCCTCGATCTGCGGGGCGGTGCGGATGGCGGCGGTGGTGCGCACCATCAGGCTTTGCCGATCCGACGACAGCGCGCCCGCCGGCGCGTCAAAGGCCGCATCGCCCAGGGCCGCGCGCAGGTCGGCCAGCGTCAGGCCGCGCGCCGCCAGTTGCATCAGGTCCACATCCACGCGGAACACCAGCCCGCGGTCGCCGTAGATCTGCAGGTCGGCCACCCCCTCGGCCGCCAAGAGCCGCGCCTCGGCCAGGTCAGTGACCAGCTTGGTCAGGTCCTCGGCCGACCGGCGGGCAGAGGTGACGGCGATCCGCAGCACCGCGTCGCTATCGGCATCGGCCTTGACCACGCGCGGCGCCTCGGCCGCGTCCGGCAGGGTGCCGCCGGCGCGCGCCACCGCATCGCGCAGGTCGGTCGCCGCCACGTCCAGGTCGACATCGTCGCGAAACTCCACCGTCACCCGGCTGGACCCGAACCGGGACGAGGACGAGATCGACTTGACCCCCGGCACCCGGCCCGCCGCGCCCTCGATCACCGCCGTCACCTCGCGGTCGATGGTTTCCGGCGCCGCCCCCGGATAGGCGGTCGAGATGGTGACGACCGGCCGGTCGACATCGGGCAGTTCGCGCACGTCGACGCCAAGGAAGGCCGCCAGCCCCGCGATCACGATCAGCGCGTTCAGCACAAAGGCCAGGATCGGCCGCCGGATGAACAGCGCCGTGCCGTGGCCGCCCTTGACCTGCGGGATGTCGTCGCCCGGCGCCATCAGCTGCGCGGCCCCGGCTGAACCTGCACCTCGGCCCCCGGCCGCAGCGACTGCACGCCCTCGGTCACCACCAGGTCGCCCGGCAGAAGTTCGGCCTCGACCAGCACCGCATCGGCGTTGCGCTGCAGGATGCGGATCGGCAGCCGCAGCGCCTTGCCCGCGCGCACCGCCCAGACAAAGGCGCCCTCGCCCCCCCACTGGATCGCCAGCGGATCGACCGCCGGATATTCCGCCCCGGTGAATTCCAGCGCCATGCGGAACGCCATGCCCGCGCGCAACGCATCGGCCTCGTTCGAGATTTCCGCCTGCACGCGCAGGGTGCGGCTGGTCTCGTCCACCCGGTTGTCGATGGCAGTGATCTTCCCCGCGATCTCATGCCCCGGCTGCGACACCGGGCTGGCCGTCACCGCATTACCGGGCCGGACCAAAGCCGCCACCCGCTCGGGCACGCGGAAATCGATCACCAGCCGCGACCGATCCTCGATCCGCGTCACCACGGTCGAGGATGACAGCAGGTCGCCCGCCTGCACCTCGATCAGCCCCACCACGCCCGCGACCGGCGCGGTCAGCCGGTGGTCGGCCAGGTCGCGTTCGGCTGCGCGCAGCGCAAGTTCGGCAGTGCGCAGCGCCAGTTCGGCCTCTTGCGTCTGCAAGGCCGTGGTGGCGCCCGATCCGGTCAGCCGCGCCAGCCGGTCGATGGTGGCCTGCGCATCCGCCAGCACCAGGCGCGCGCGCTCGACCGCCAGCTCCGCCGCCTCGGCGTCCAGCTCCAGGATCAGGTCGCCCGCGGCGACCGCATCCCCCGCCGCCGCCACGATCCGCAACACCCGCCCCGAGACCTCGGGCGACAGCACGACCGAGGTTGCCCCCCGCGCCGACCCGATCGAGGTGACCAGGTCGCGCAGCACCGTCGGCACCGGCTCCACCGCCACGACCGGCGTGGCCCCGCCGCCGCCCGGCCCGCCGAACTGCCCGCCGCCCGGCTCGCCGCCCTCGGCCGCCTCGGGCACCAGCCCGGCCGTGACCAGCGGCGCCAAGAGCCCGATCCCGTCCAGCCAGGGCCGGCTGCCCGGCACGAAGCGCGCCGCCAGCGGCACCGCCGCTGCGGCCACTGCGGCCACGATCAGAAGCTGCGGGATGATCTTCATTCCAATCGGTCTTCCTGTGCCGCGCGCGTCGGGCCTTTGCCGCTATCCTAGGCGACATCCGCCGCAGGGAAAGCCCCCTCGCGTCAGTGTGAGCCGGCAAGAGGGGAGCTCGAGGGGCCCTGCCCCTCGTCAGCCGCCGCCTGCCAGGGGGGCAGCCGCCCGCCATCCCGAAAAGGCTTGCGGCGGCAGCCGCGCATTTGCTTCACCGCCCGCAGCCGTCAGGCCGCCAGCGGCACGATCAGCCCCGGCCCCGAAGCGCGGTTGGAATTCACCGCCGCATCCACCCGCCAGGGCGCGGTCATCACCCCCGGCGGGGTGGCCGTCATCAGCACCGCCGCGCCATGCCCTGCCTCGCCCAGCCACAGCGGCCAGTCGGCGGCCTCAAGGATCACCGGCTCGCGGTGGTGCAGGCCGGCCATGCCCTGCCCGGCTTCGGTCGACACGATGGCGACCGTGTCGATGTCCTGCCAGCGCTGCCAGACACCCGCCAGCGCCATCGGCGCCCCGTCGACCCGGGTGAAATACCAGGGCAGCCGCTCGCCCTTCGGCCCCTCGCTCCATTCGTAGAAACCGCTGGCCGGCACGATGCAGCGCCGCGACCGCACCGCCTCGCGGAACGCGGGCTTCGTCGCCACCGTGTCGGACCGCGCGTTGATGATCAGCGGCCCGTCGTTCGGGGCCTTGTACCAGGACGGGATGAAGCCCCACCGCATCGCCCGCAGCCGCCTTTGCCCGCCGTCCGAGGTGACCACCGCCACCAAATTCGTCGGACAGACGTTGTAGTTTGGCCCCACCGGCAGGTCGTTCCCCGGCACCGCCCCGAACAGCGCCGCCAGCGCCTCGTTCGGATGGGTGATGGTGAACCGCCCACACATCAGCCGACCCGCAGCGCCACCGCCAGGCTGGGCGTCGTCGCCGCCTCGCCCGGCATCGAGACGTAGCGGTCCGTCACCTCCAGCACCTCGACCGGGGCTTCGGCCAATGCCGCGGCAAAGCCGCCGTCCCAGACGGTGCCCTTGACCGTCAGCACGATCACGCCGCCCGTCGCGGTGATGCGGATCAACTCGGGCAGCGCCTCGGCCCCCACATGCCCGGTGGTAAAGACCCCGGTCGAGATCACGGCGGCAAAGAAGCCGTCGGGGTAGTCCAGCGCCTGCCCCAGCACGCCGCGATCCAGCCGGGCATAACAGCCCTTGCGCGCCGCCACCGCCAGCATGCCCTCGCTGATGTCCAGACCCCAGACCTGCGGCCAGCCCAGGATGGCGAACCACGGCCCCGCCAACCCGGTGCCGACACCGGCGTCCAGCAGCGGCGCCGCCCCCTTCGGCAGATGCCGCGCCAAGAGCGCCAGCCCGATCGCGGGGTGGCGATAGCCGGTGCGCGCCATCTCGTCGTCATAGCCGGCGGCCCAGAGGTCATAGGCCGCCGCCACCTCGGCCGGGGTCTTCGCCGCATAGACTGCGCCCAAAGCGCCTTCGTGATCCGCCATTCGCCACCTCCTGTCGTCCGACTCGATCCTAGCCAAGTCGCCGGAAATGTATAACCTTTCCGCCAGAACCGGAGACCGCCCATGCATGACGATGCCGAAATCGCCGCCCTGATCCGCCAGTTCCCCGCCCTTGCCGCCTCTGAGCGGCCAGAGCGGATGGGCGGCCTGACCAACCGCGTCTACCGCATCGGCGATGTCGTCCTGCGCCTGCCCGGCCGCGGCACCGAGGCCTACATCGACCGCGCCAACGAAGCCGCCGCCGCCCGCGCTGCCGCCCTGGCCGGCGTCAGCCCCGAGGTGATCCACGCCGACCCGGCCTCGGG
>JAGPCN010000366.1 GCA_018058035.1 Fuscovulum sp. | reverse complement strand
CCCAGCGTGCCGGACAGGATCACAACCGGGGCAAAGGCGCCATGCGCCCGCAGGGTGGCCTGGCCCAGCAGGCGCAGCGGCTGCGGCCCGTGGTCGCGCGTCAGCGCACGGTCGCCGGGGCGCAGATCCTCGATCGGTTTCTGCGCGCCGGTGGCCAGCGTGATCAGCGTGCCGCGCGCGAACGAGACGCACATCAAGTCGGAAAGGCGGGTTTCCTCGGGTGCGGTCTCGACCTTGACCAGGGTATAATCCAGCCGCGCCGACAGGGGCGACAGCGGCAGGGCGTAAAGCTGCCCGCCGACCGGCAGAAGCAGCAGTTCGACCTTGTCGCCATCGGGCGACATCAGGGTGTAGCGGGCGGCCATGCGCACCGGTTCGCCCGGGGTGCCGACGGCCGAGCCTTCGGCCACGCTGGGGTCGGCCCCGGCGACGGGCCGGGTCATCACCAGCCGCAGGGGGCGGGCCTCTTCGGCCAGTTCGTAGATGTCGCCTTCCAGCACTTCGTCGGGCGGGCCAAGGCCGTCGCCGGCGTTCACCCCCAGCGAGACATAGATGTCTTCGGCGGCGAACAGCTGGCAGGCGTGGCCGGGAAGTGGAGAGACAGAGGCGGACATGGCAACGCGAACTTTCAGCGACCGGAACAGGACCGAAGGCCCCCACCTTCTGCCCTTTCAGTTTATCAAAGGTTTGCGGGGCTGGTCAAATCTGCGGCCCGCGCCGGGGCGGGGCGGAAACGGCGGCGGGCCGGTGCGGCCATTGTTGCCGCCTTCGGGGGGTTCCGCGCAGGGCGCGGCGCCGCTAGGCTGGAGGCGGCAGAAAAGGGAGGCGGCAATGGACCTGGGTCTTCGCGGCAAGAAGGGAATCGTCTGTGCGGCCTCGAAGGGGCTGGGGCGGGGCTGCGCGGCGGCGCTGGCCGAAGCGGGAGTCGACCTGGTGATCTGCGCCCGCGGACCCGAGGCGCTGGAGGCGACGGCGGCCGATCTGCGCAAGGCCGGGGTGGGTGTGCAGTCCGTGGCGGCCGACATCACCACCGAGGACGGCCGGGCCGCGGTTCTGGCCGCGGCGGGGCCGCAGGTCGACATCCTGGTGACCAACGCGGGCGGCCCGCCGCCGGGGATGTGGGCCGACTGGGGGCGCGAGGATTTCATCCGCGCGCTGGATGCCAACATGCTGACCCCCATCGCGCTGATGCAGGCGGTGCTGCCGGGGATGATGGCGCGCGGCTGGGGACGGGTGGTGAACATCACGTCGGTCAGCGTGAAGGCGCCGGTGCCGGTGCTGGGCCTGTCGAACAGCGCGCGCGCCGGGCTGACCGGCTTTGTCGCGGGCACGGCGCGGCAGGTGGCGGGCAAGGGGGTGACGATCAACAACCTTCTGCCCGGCATCCATGCCACCGACCGGGCGGTGGCGCTGGACCAGGGCGTCGTGCGGGCGCGCAACATCAGCTACGAAGAAGCCCAGGCCGAGCGGATGGCGACCATCCCTGCCGGACGCTATGGCACGCCCGAGGAATTCGGCGCGGCCTGCGCCTTCCTGTGTTCGGCGCATGCGGGGTTCATCGTGGGCCAGAACATCCTGCTGGACGGGGGCGCCACCAACTTGTCGATGTAGCGCCTGTTCCCGGCGGAACAGCGGCGGGCGGGGCGGTAGGGCAGGGTTCCCGCAACGGGCCTTTCGGGGCCCCGCGCGACAGGGGAAACCGCCATGCCGTCCTTCATCCTGAACAGCGTCTCGACGGTGCAGCGCCTGCTTCATCCCGGCGAATTCGGCCGGATCGACCCGGGCGGCTACCTGCTGAACACGACCTCGCATCCGCTGATGATGTCGGGCAATGCCCTGGTGCAGAACTTCGGCACCATCCAGGGAACAGCGAACGACGCGATCCGGCTGAGCGGCGGGCAGGGCGCCCTGGTCCTGAACGTGGGGCGGATCCTGGCCGGGACAGGGGGCGGGGCCAGCGGGATCGAGTATCGCGGCGCCGATGCGGTGGCCAACCTGACGATCCAGAACATCGGGCTGATCGACGCCTCGTCAGCCTCGGGGTTCGGCATCCACCTGCGCACCGGCGGCGCCGCGATCCTGAACAGCGGCACCATCCTGTCGCGCGGCGATTTCGCCATCGTGGCGACCGACCTGAACGGCGGCATCCAGGGGGTGCAGATCACCAACACCGGAACCATCGCCAGCCTGGCGAACGCCGGCGGCTTCGACACCGATGCCATCGTGTTCGCCAACGACGATGACGACCGGATCACCAACTCGGGCCAGATCCTGGGCGATGTGTTCACCGGCGGCGGCAATGACGTGATCGAGAACGCGGGCCTGATCTCGGGCTTCCTGAACACCGAGGGGGGCGACGACCTGATCGTGAACACGGGGCTGATCGGTCATTCCCCAGGCAGGTCCAGCGTCTTCCTGCTGCAGATGGGCGCGGGCAACGACACGCTGGACGCGCGCCAGGCCGACGGGTTCACCGGGGCGATGGGCGGCGCGGGCGACGACCTGTTCCTGGTGGGAGCGCAGCCCGTGACGGTGATCGAGGGCTTTGGCGGCGGCAACGACACGGTCGAGGCGGCCGTGGACTTCGACCTATTCTCGCAGGAAATCGAGGTGCTGATCCTGACCGGCGAGGCCGTCAGGGGCAGCGGCAGCCAGATCGCCAACACGATCACCGGCAACGGCCGGGACAACCTGCTGGACGGTCGCGGCGGTGCCGACACGCTGCAGGGCGGCGCGGGCCGCGACAGCCTGACCGGGGGCGAGGGCGACGACCAGGCCTTGGGCGGCACCGAGAACGACACGCTGCGGGGCGATGCGGGCAACGACCGGTTGCAGGGCGGCGACCACGACGACCTGCTGCAGGGCGGCGTGGGGTTGGACAACATGGGCGGCGACGCGGGCAACGACACCGTCACGGGCGGGGCCGACGACGACATCCTGCGCGGCGATGCGGGCAACGACCTGCTGCAGGG
>JAGPCN010000149.1 GCA_018058035.1 Fuscovulum sp. | reverse complement strand
GTCAGCAGGGTGCCGTCGCCGGTTTCCCAGACCGTCACGTCGACCTTGTCGCCCGCCGCGATCAGGTTGCCCGCCGGCCCGCCCTTGCGCGGGATCCACCCCGAGGAGGCCAGCGCGCCGCGCGCCGCGCCGGGCCAGTCTGCGATCTGCCCGACGGTGTCGCGGTTGACCTCGAACACCGAGAAATCGGCGTTCTCGTCCTTGGCGCCGGCGATGATCTGGCTGGTCTGCCCCGAACCCTGAGGCAGGCTGCAGCCCGACGAAAGGCTGGCAGTCGCCACCGCAAGAGTGACGGTCAGTAGGGTGGCAGGCTTCATCATGCGCTCCGGCCCCGTGTGTCCGGCAGATGGACAAGACAGGTGGCGCGACCATAATCTGCGACTGCGGAGGGTCAATTGCCCCATGGATGGTAGCCGCAGAAAGCTGGGGGTAAGTCTGGGGGTAGTTGATGTCATCGTGACCGGCGCGGGCGGGCGGCTGGGTCGCCTGCTGCGCGCGGCCTGGCAAGAGGCCCCGCCCGAGGGGCTGCGCCCGGTCTGGACGGGGCGCGGCCAGGGCGTTGATCTGGCATGGGATCTGCTGGCCGATCCGGTGCCCGACCTGCCGCGCGGCGCGGTGGTGCTGCACCTGGCGGGGGTGCTGAGCGGACCCGAGGATGCGCTTCGGCGGAATGCCGCCATGGTGGCGCCGCTGGTGGCGGCTTGCCGGGCCAGCGGGGCGCGCCGGCTGTTGGCGGTGTCGTCGGCGGCGGTCTATGGCGCCGGGCTGCCGGGGGCCGACGAGGATGACGCGCCCGCCCCTGTCTCGGCCTATGGCCGCGCCAAGGCCGAGATGGAGTCGCTGGCGCTGGCGGCCCCGGGTCTGGCCCCGAATCTGGCGGCGACGGTGCTGCGAATCGGCAACGTGGCGGGGGCCGATGCGCTGCTGGGGCCGCGGCCCGCGGGGCAAGAGATCGTGCTGGACGCGGTGCAGGGGCGCGACGATGGGCCGCTGCGGTCGTGGATCGGGCCGCGCAGCCTGGCGCGGGTACTGGCGGCGTTGTGCCGCCTGCCGGCGCTGCCGCCTGTGCTGAACATCGCCTGTGACCCGCCCCTGGCGATGGCCGACCTTCTGGGGGCCAGCGGCCTGCCCTGGCGGCAGGGTCCGCTGAACCCCGCCACCATCCCGGTGGCGACGCTGTCGACGCGGCGGCTGGCGGCGCTGGTCGACCTGCCGCCCGCCGATGCCACCACCCTTGCGGCCGAGGCCGCCTGGGCCCGCGGGGTGCTGGCATGACCCCGGCCAAGCGCCTGTTCGACATCCTGCTGGCGCTGGCCCTGGCCAGCCTGCTGGCGCTGCCGACCATCGCCATCGTGGTCTGGATCCTCGTCGCAGATGGCCGCCCCGTGCTGTATCGCTCCGAGCGGATGAAAGGGCCCAACAGCCCGTTCCGGCTGTGGAAATTCCGCACGATGACGGTTTCGGCCGGCGATTCCGGGGTGTCGGGCGGTGACAAGGCGCAACGCATCACCCGCACCGGGCGCTTGCTGCGGCGGATGCGGCTGGACGAGATTCCGCAGCTATGGAACGTGCTGAAGGGCGACATGAGCTTTGTCGGCCCGCGCCCGCCCTTGCGCAGCTATGTCGAGCGGTTTCCCGATCTTTACGCCCGTGTCCTGCGGTCGCGGCCCGGGCTGACCGGGCTGGCCACACTGCATTTCCGCCGCCACGAGGAACGCCTGCTGTCGCGCTGCCGCACGCCCGAGGAAACCGATGCGGCCTACACGCGCCGCTGCATTCCCCGCAAGGCGCGGCTGGACCTGATCTACCAGGCCCGCCGCAGCCTGTGCCTGGACGCGCTGATCGTGGCGCGCACCATCGGCCAGGTGCTGCGCCTGCTGTAGAGGCGGTCCATCGGCGGGCATTCGCTGCAACCGGTGGCGTTTCCCTTGCATTGATCGTACATGCGTGTAGCTTCCATATCGCTGTCAGCGTGGATTATTTCGGATGACCTCCTTGCGTGCGGTCTTGCTCGCGTTTGAACGACGGATGTCGCGACGGCACAAGGAATCCGCGATCCTCGCCGTCGACACCCTGCTGGTTCCGCTGACGTTCTTCCTGTGCTGCCTGCTGGTCTACGGGTCATTCTGGCCCGCGGTGCAGCTTGAGCGGCTGATGATGCTGTTCCCCACGCTGGCGATGCTGGGGGCGCTGGCCTCGCTGGCCGCGGGCCTGCCCCGGATCAAGCTGAAGACCTATGCCTCGCTGACCTCGCACGGGATCGGCACCTATGCGGTGATCGTGGGGGTGGGCACTCTGATCCTGACGCTGCTGCCGGGGCTGCATTTCCCGGTGGTCGGCACCATCACCTATTCGATGGCGCTGTTCCTGCTGGCGATCCTGGCGCGGGTGGCGATGCTGCAGGTTCTGCTCTGGGTGCTGGGGTCGGATCACCCGCAGACCCGGGTGCTGATCTATGGCGCCGGCAAGACCGGGTTGCAGCTGGCCTCGGCGCTGCGGTCGCACGAATCGATCTTTGTCGTGGCCTTCATCGACGACGATCCGGCGCTGCATTCGCACCGCCTGCTGGGCAAGCGCATCTTCCCGGCGCGGCAGATCGAACACCTGGTCCGCCAGCACGACATCAGCCGCATCCTGCTGGCGATGCCGTCGCTGTCGGCGCCCAAGCAGGCGCAGATTTCCCGGCGCTTGCAGGCGCTTGGCGTCAGCGTGCAGTCGCTGCCCTCGTTCGCGCAGCTGGTCGGGACCGAACAGCTGGTCGAGACGCTGACCCCGGTTCCCGCCGGGCGCCTGCTGGGCCGCGGCCACCTGGACGAGGCACTGGTGATGGGCAGCGCCGGCTATCGCGGCAAGGCGGTGCTGGTGTCGGGCGCAGGCGGATCGGTCGGGTCGGAGCTGTGCCGCCAGCTGCTGGGCCAGGCGCCGCGCAAGCTGGTGCTGTACGAGGTGTCGGAGCTGGCGCTGTACAACATCGACCGCGAGTTGCGCGACCTGCTGACCGGCACCGAAACCGAAATCGTGCCGGTGCTGGGGTCGGTGACCGATGCGCGGCTGACGCGGGCGGTGATCGCGCAGCATCGCATCGACACGGTCTTCCACGCCGCCGCCTACAAGCATGTGCCGCTGGTCGAACTGAACCCGATCGCGGGCATCGCCAACAACGTCTTCGGCACCCGCACTCTGGCCGATGCCTGCGTCGACGAAGGGGTGCGGCGGTTCATCCTGATCTCGACCGACAAGGCGGTGCGCCCGACCAACCTGATGGGCGCCTCGAAGCGGCTGGCCGAGCTGGTGGTGCAGGACCGCGCCAAGCGCAGCCAGACCACGCGGTTTTCCATCGTGCGCTTCGGCAACGTGCTGGGCTCTTCGGGGTCGGTCATTCCGCTGTTCCGCGAACAGATCGCCCGCGGCGGCCCGATCACCCTGACGCACGAGGACGTGACGCGCTATTTCATGACCATCGCCGAGGCCTCGCGCCTGGTGCTGATGGCGGGGTCCTTCGTCGACAAGGGCGAGGGCGGCAAGACCGATCCGGCGCCGGGGGTGCCCAGCCTGGCCGATGTCTTCGTGCTGGACATGGGCAAGCCGGTCCGCATCCGCCAGCTGGCCGAGCAGATGATCCAGGGCGCCGGCTACACGGTGCGCGACGACAAGACCCCCGACGGCGATATCGAGATCGTGGTGATCGGCCTGCGCCCGGGCGAAAAGCTGCACGAAGAGCTGCTGATCGGCCAGGGCCTGCTGACCACGCCGCACCCCAAGATCCTGCGCGCCGCCGAGGAAAGCCTGGCCGAGCTGGAAATGGCCCATGCCCTGCGCGAACTGGGCGGCTACATTTCCACCGGCGAGGTGGCCGGTCTGCGGGATTTCGCCATGCAGCTGGTCCGCCCGCGCGAAGATCAGCCGGCCACTGCGGCACGGGCGACATAGCGGGGCCAAAACCTGCCCCGCAGGGGCGGGCGCGGGCTTGCCGAACCCCGCGCCGCGCCGCATAGACTGCGGCCAGAGGACAAAGGGCAGAGGCAGGATGCACCTGACGACACCGCGCACTCGGGCTGCGGCCGCGCTTGCCGCGCTGCTGTGCGGCGCCACGCCGGCGCTGGCCGAGATGCGGCCCAGCCTGTCGTTCTCGGGCGTGCCCGGCATCATCGACATGCCCTCGGGCGAGGCGATGCGCGACGGCATCGTCACCGTCACTGCCGCCTATTTCGGCACCCAGTACCGCACCACCCTGTCCTTCCAGATCACGCCGCGGATTTCCGGCAGCTATCGTTTCTCGTCGACCAAGAACTGGAGCGACGTGATCAACACCGATGGCTACGACACCTACAACGACCGCAGCTTTGACCTGCGCTTCCTGCTGCTGGAAGAGGGCAAGTACCTGCCCTCGGTCACCCTGGGCCTGCAGGATTTCGTCGGCACCGGCCTGTTCTCGGCCGAATACATCGCCGCGACCAAGACCTTTGGCGACCGCGTCAAGGTGACCGCGGGCCTGGGCTGGGGGCGGCTGGGGTCCTACAACGACATCGGGTCGTTTGGGACGCGCCCGCCGATCGACGTGGGCCTGGGCGGCACGCCCTCGACCGACCATTTCTTCCGCGGCCCCTTCGCCCCCTTTGCGGGGGTCGAGTGGAAGGTGAACGACCGCTGGACGGTGAAGGCCGAATATTCGTCCGACGCCTATGCCGAGGAATCGGGCCGCCGCGGCACCTTCGACCGGGCCAGCCCGTTCAACTTTGGCGTCGAATACCAGCGCGGCGATTCGCTGCGCGTCGGCCTGTATTCGCTGTACGGCTCGGAAATCGGGCTGTCGTTCAACATCATCCTCGACCCCAAGACCCGCGCCGCGACTGGCATCCTGGGGCCGGCCCCGGCGCCCGTGGGCCTGCGCCCGTCGCGCGCGGCCGATCCCGACGCCTATGACGGCGGCTGGGTCACCCAGCCCGATGGCGCCGACCTGCTCTATGCCAACCTGGAAAAGCGCCTGGCCGCCGATGGCATAAGGATCGAGCATTTTTCCTACACCGCGAACACCGTTCACCTGCGCATCCGCAACACCACCATCGACGCCGGGCCGCAGGCCATCGGCCGGGCGGCGCGGGCGCTTAGCCATGTCATGCCCGCCTCGGTCGAGGTGTTCGAGATCGTCCCCGTGGTGCGCGGCATGGGCGCCTCGCAGGTGACGATCCGCAGGTCCGACCTTGAGGCGCTGGAACACGCGCCCGGAAACGACGCGTTGCTGCGCGAGCGGGTGACCATCGCCGACGCCGGGCCGGCGCCCGAGGGCGGGCTGGGCTGGGGCGACGCCTACCCCGACTTCACCTGGCGGATTTCGCCGGCGGTCCGCGTCTCGGAGCCGTTGCGCGGCGATGCCGGGCTGCGGCTGACCGCCCGGTATGAGATCAGCCCCGGCCTGTTGCTGTCGGGCGTGGTCTACAAGCGGCTGGCCGACAACTTCGACAAGATCACCCGTCCGCCCGAAGGCTCGCTTCTGCCGCCGGTGCGCAGCGACATCCGCAAGTACGTCCTGAACAGCGATCCGGCGATCGAACGGCTGACCCTGGCCTGGTATGCCAAGCCGGCCGACAACCTGTATTCGCGGGTGACCTTCGGCTATCTGGAGCGGATGCACGCCGGCATTTCCGGCGAGCTGTTGTGGAAGCCGGCCGACAGCCGCCTGGCCCTGGGGGCCGAGCTGAACTACACCAAGCAGCGCGATACCGATGGCATGCTGGGCTTTGGCGAATACGATTACGGCATCGCCACAGGCCATGTCTCGGCCTACTACGACCTTGGCAACGGTTTCCTGGGGCAGATCGACGTCGGCCGCTATCTGGCGGGCGACGTGGGCGCCACCCTCACCATCGACCGCGAATTCGGCAACGGCGCCAAGATCGGGGCCTTTGCCACCTTCACCTCGGCCAGCGCCACGGAATTCGGCGAGGGGTCGTTCGACAAGGGCATCCGCGTGACCATCCCGATGAACTGGATCCTGGGCCAGCCCAGCCGGGGCGAGATGAGCACCGTGCTGCGGCCGCTGCAACGCGACGGCGGCGCCCGCGTCGATGTCGAGGGGCGGCTGTACGATTCGATCCGCGACTATCACCTGGGCCGGCTGGACAGCCAGTGGGGGCGGGCATGGCGCTAGGGCAGATTGCGCGCCGCCCCGCCCTGGTGGCGGTGCTGGCACTGACGCTGGTCGCCTCGTGCGGGCTGGCGGGGCGGGTGGTGCCGGGCCTGGCCGGCGGCACCACGGTCGACCTGGATTCGCTGCCGCGCGCCAAGATCGAGGCGTTCGGCACCCCGATCCTGCGCGCCATCGTGCCCGGTGCGGGCGTCGACGTGCTGCTGTCGGTGCGTGACACCAACGGCGGGGTCGTCACCTGGGAATCGGCCGAAGGGATCACATTCGCCTTCCGCGACGGAATGCTGATCGAGACCCGCGGCCTGGGCGCCGACCTGATGTCGGCCCGGGCGCCTTCGGCGTCCTCCGTTGCTTCGGGTGCTGCGTCCCGCCGCAGCTATTGGGCGGTGGGCGACGACGATGTGAACCTCCGGCGCGACTATGACTGCGCGCCGCAGAGCGTCGGCGCCGAAACGGTCGAGATCTACGGCCGCGCCCATGCGACCCGCGTGGTCGAAGAGGCCTGCACCGGGACCGATTCGCGGATGAAGAACAAGTTCTGGTTCGAAGGCGGCCAGATCCGCCAGTCGCGGCAGTTCGTCAGCCCCAACGCCGGCCACGCCTTCTTCTTCCGCATCGTCGACTGACCCCGGACCGGCTGTATTGCGCCGAAAGGGTCGCCTCACGAGGCGGGCAAAGCAGCGCAGATGTGCGAAAAGGCAACATATTCTGGCTGCCCGCCAAGGATTATCTTTTCAAGGCGGCGGCGGGGTGCTATCCAAATTCTCGAGTAGCCTTATGGAGAGCTCCCATGAAGAAAACCCTTGCCCTTGCCGCCGCCCTGACGCTCACGGCTTCGGTCGCCTTCGCCGGCGGCCCCGTCGTGATCCAGGACGATCCCGAAGTCATCGTGACCCAGAAGAAGTCCGGGTCGGGCATGCTGCTGCCGCTGATCCTCGGCGTTGCGGTGATCGCCGCTGTCGCCGGCGGTGACGGTACCTGATCGGCACGCCGGCAGCGCGCCTTAGGGCTGCACCGGACCCATCAGACCAAGACCTAAAGCCCCTTCGGGGGCTTTTTGTCGTTTCCGAATATGGCCTTGGCCTCAGTAATCCCGCTCGATGAAGACGCCGATGCCGCTTTGGCCATCGGTGCCGATCTTGCCCTTGACCGTCACGCCACGGCCGACATCCAGGTTCAGGTTGATCCGCGACTTGCCGTCCTGGCCCACCTCGACCTCGGTATAGACCTTTTCGGTCAGATACTTGCCGGCGCTGAAGCTGGCCGTGCCATCCTCGGCGGTGGTGATGTCCAGGTCGTCCAGCCCGAACCCCTTGCGCAGGCGTGACACGATGCCTTCGCCGCCGCGGCCGGCCAGCACGGCCACCGCATTCGCCAGCTCCGCCGCCTGCAAGACCGAAATCGACTGCAACCCGCGGCCGAACAGCAGCCAGGCCAGAACCTCTTCCTCGGGCAGTTCGGGAACCGACGAAAAGCTGACCTCGGGCGCGGTGGCCGGCCCTTCGATGGTGATCGTCGAGGTCACGCCATCGGTTTCGTTCGAGGCCGAGACCGTCAGGTAGGGCACCAGGTCGCCCTCCAGCGACAGGCTGGCTTGCGACAAGACCAGTCGCTTGCCCAGCAGATCCAGCCGGCCGCGGATCAGCTGGATCGACCCCGAGGGCGACACCGCGCGCAGCGTTCCGCCTAGGGTGACGGCGCCGCCCAGTTCGGCATCCAGCCCGCGCCCGCGCAGGAAGATGCGGTTCGGCGCGTCGATCAGCAGGTTCAGCGCCCAATCCGGCCCGCCGCCGCCTGCCGCGCCCGCCGTCCGCGCGGCGGCCCCGATCCCGGCACGGGCGCGCGTGGCTTGCACCGCGGCGCTGTCGCCGACATGGCGCACCGCCTCAAGGTCGCTGGCCGAGGCGAAGCCGGTCGAGGGCACCAGCAGCGTCGTCTCGCCCAGGTCGATGCGGCCCGCCAGCAAGGCGCGGCCCAGGATCGGCCCGGTGATCCGCAGCGCGCCGGAGGCAGACGACTCGAACAGCTCGGGGTCGCGCAGGCGCAGGCCGTCCAGCGCCAGGTCCAGGTCGGCCGAGTGCGGCGCGGCCACTCCGACACTGCCGCCCAGCCGAAGCCGCCCGCCCGAAACCGCCTCGGCGGTGGCCGACAGGCGCGCGCGGCCCTGCGCCAGGTCGACGACCGCCGCAAGCCGGGTCAGCGCCAGGCCGCGCCAGGGATAGGCCAGCCGCCCGTTCGACAGCGTCACCCGCCCCGACAGCGACGACGCCGCATAGGGGCCGCGCAGCGCCAGGTCCAGGCGCAACGCCCCCGCCAGCGCCGCCGGATCGGCCAGCGGGTTCAGCAGCACCGCATCGCCGGTGCCGGCCAGCGTCAGGTCGGCGCGGCCGGCCGCGGCCGAACCGGCAACGCGCAGGTCGATCGCCGCCGGGCCCTGCACGCGCAGGTCCAGGTCCGCCCCGCCCGCCCGCGGCACGATCCGCCCCGACAGCGCCACCGGCCCCGGAAAGCCGGGCGCCAGCAGCGCCAGGTCGCGCAGCCGCCCGGTGACCTGAAGCGCGTTGCCCGTGCCGTTGCCCCTGGCCTCGGCGGTCAGGTTGGCCCCGGCGATCCGGGCGGCCGAGAGATACACGCCGCCATCGCGCAGCGCCGCCGCAATTTCGACCGCGGTGGTGCCGGCGACCAGGCGGTCGACCTCGGGCTGGCCAAGCCGCAGCCCTTCGCCCTGTCCGGTCAGTGTGATCCGGCCATCGCCAGGCGTGCCGGTGAACCGGGCCTCGGCCGTCAGCCGGCCGCCCCAGGCCGGGTCCAGCGCGCCCAGGTCGGTCAGCCGCAGCGCTCCCGCCAGATCGCTGCCGGCGGTTGCCACCTGCCCCGCAGCGGACAGTGCCAGCGACCCCGCCGTCAGGTCCAGCGACCGCAGCCGGGTGCCGGTTTCATCGCGCAGCGCTGACAGGGACAGCTGGCTGCGCCCAGCCAGCAGCCCGTCGAGGCGGTCGATCCCGGTGCGCAGGCCCGTCGCCGCCGCCGTCAGCGCCAGGTCAAAGCCGCCGGTCAGGCGGCTGGCCTCGCCTTCGACGGTGACATCGGCTGCGCCGGCCAGCGCCATCCCGGCCAGGTCGGAAAAGCGCGACAGGTCGGCGGCGGTCAGCGAGATGCGGCCCTTGGTGTTCAGCCCGGTGGCCAGCCCCTCGACCCGCAGGTTGGCGGTTGCGCCATAGTCGGTGCCTTGCAGCGCAAGGCGCGGCAGGCGCAGGGCATCCTCGCCCTCGCGCCAGGACAGAATCGCCTGGCCGGTCACCTCGCTGCCAAGCGCCCGTTGCAGGGCGGTATCGGCCAGCGCCAGCCCGGCCGCATCGAAGGACAGCGTCGCGCCCAGTCCGCTGCGCCCCGAGACCCGGTCGATCCGGCCCGAGCCCGCCAGTGTTGCCCGCTCC
Source organism: Fuscovulum sp. (assembly GCA_018058035.1). GTDB lineage: Bacteria > Pseudomonadota > Alphaproteobacteria > Rhodobacterales > Rhodobacteraceae > Pseudogemmobacter. The sequence continues at coordinate 788 of JAGPCN010000149.1, read as the reverse complement.
AGCCGCAGGTCGCCGGTGTCCAGGCCGGTCAGCAACGCCCGCCCGGACCAGCCGTTGTCTTTTGCGGCGTCGAAGGTCAGGGAGATGTCGGCGCCCGTCACCCGAACGTCGCGGAGAAGGGGCAGCACGACGGGCGCTGAATCGGGCGTGCCGATCCGGCCGGTCAGCGCAAAGGCCTGCGGCAGGCCATCGGCGGCCAGCTCCAGCGCGCCATCCAGCACCAGCGCCCGGGCCTGCATCGCCAGCCGGTCCAGCGCCATCCGCCCCGAGGGCCAGCGCCGGCCCTGCACCGTCAGCCCGACCTCGTCGCCCAGGAACGCGGCGTAGTCCGGCAGGAACAGGGGCGCCAGGTTGCCGGCCAGCGCGGCGGAAAAGCCAAGCGCCCCATCGTCTTGCTGCACCAGGGTGACCGGCCCGGCAAGCCGGTCGGTGCCATCGCTGGCCAGCCGCACCTCGGCCGCAAAATTGGTCAGCGGACCCTCGCCGCGGATCGCCAGGTCAACCGAAGGTTCGCCGGGCAACCCCAGCATCCGCGCGGCGATGCCGCCGGCGGATTCGGCCGCGGTCAGGTTCAGTTGCAGAAAGCCCGTCGCGTTGGAAAAGGCGGCGTCCAGCGCGATCCGGCTTTCCGGGCCATCGGTCCGCTCCAGCACCAGGTTGGCCGACCCCTCGCCCCCCGCCAGCGAAAGCGCGGCCTGAAAGCGGCCTTCGACCGCTTCTCCCAGCACGGCGGGGTCCAGCACGATGCGGTCGGCGCGCAGCGCGTCGATATCGACCGAGACCGGCAG